>CBDURV010000013.1:0-17756 GCA_965369495.1 uncultured bacterium | reverse complement strand
CGTTGGCCGCGGAGGGCGTGGACGTCGAAGTCCTCGATCTGCGGTCGCTCATCCCGCTCGATGAGGCGGCAATTCTCGAATCGGTGAAGAAGACCAACCGCGTCGTGATCTGCCACGAGGACACGGTTTGTGGGGGCTTCGGGGGCGAGATCAGCGCGCGTATCTCGGAACTGGCGTTCGAACACCTCGATGCGCCGATCCGTCGCGTGGGTGCGCTCGATACGCCGGTACCGCACGCACCCGCGCTAGAAGACGCGTTCATGCCGCAGCCCGCCGATATTCGTGAGGCCCTCTTGGCAACCGTTCGCTACTAGCGTTTCTTCGCTAGGAGGTAGATGCCGGAGGCGACTTCATGGGCTCTGGGGTTGTACTTCACGATCAGGTGGTCGAGGAACTTGAGCGGCAGCAGCGCGATCAACGGGATCATGCGCGCCAGATCGTTGACCAGCCGGTTGTTCGAGAACGTCAGCAGCTCGAACCAGTCGGCGACCAGCGCGGTGATGGCGGAACTCGGGCCGACGCAGACGCCAGTCTCGACCGCCTCGAACTCACGGAACGCCTCCTTGAGCCCCTCGGTCGTGTAGCGCTGGAAGTCGTTCGGATAGGCGTGGAAGTGCTGCAGGAACGGCACCTCGGTGTAGACGTATCCGCCCGGCCGGCAGACGCGGTGCATTTCCGCGATCATCCGGTTGGGATCGCGCACGTGCTCCAGAACGGCGACGTTGCGGACTAGCTGAAACGTGTTGTCGGCGTAGGGAATGTTGAGCGCCGACCCGATCACGTCCACGTGCGAAAAGGCGGAAATGTCCAGGTTCACCTGGTTGGGGCCGCCCGCGTCGGTGCCGGACCCGACCTCCAGCGAAGGCTGGTCGGCGTGCTCGCGCCACAGGCGCTTGACCGTTTCGCTCACCGGCATGTGCAGCGTGGAGCCGATCGCCCACTTGACCGCCCCGATGCCGCGAGCGCCCAAACCGGGCTTGTATTCGCGCCGCTGCAGGATCGCTTCGTCCAAGTCCCCGAGCAGCACTTCGCGCTCAGCCTCGGTCAAAAGCACCGGAAGGCCGTCCAGCATGGGGAACTTGTGCTCATTCGCCGTGCAGACGAGGTGATCGTCACCGGGCGACAGCGGCGCACGGCACTCCGGGCAGATGAGCCGGTCGGCAAATGTGCGCCAGCGCGCCGGGGCGTCCAGGACGGTACTCATACATCCTCTATCGGCCCATATGCACTGCTTCTTGGGCACAGAACCGCCACCCGCTACCATTCGGGGATGGCCACCCAAGTCGTTATGCCGCAGATGGGCGAGTCGATCGCCGAAGGCACCATTACCAAGTGGATGAAGCAGGTCGGCGAGAAGATCGCCCGCGACGAAGCGCTGCTGGAAATCTCGACCGACAAGGTCGATACCGAGATTCCCAGCCCCGCCGAGGGCGTGCTGCTCCAAATCGTCGCCGCGGAGGGTGCCACCGTCGAGGTGGGAACCGTCATCGCGGTGATCGGAGCCGAGGGCGAAAGCGTCGGCGATGCGGCGCCGGCGGCGGAAGCTCCTGCCCCCGCAGCCGCGCCCGCGGCCGTGCCTGTAGCCGCGGCGGCCCCCGCCCCCGCAGCCCCCACCCCCGCGCCCTCCACCCCTCTGGCCGTAGTGGCAGGCGCTCCTGCCAGCGGCATTCCGCGCACCAGCAACGGCCACTTCTACTCGCCGTTGGTGCGCTCGATCGCCTCGACGGAGGGAGTCAGCGCAAACGAACTGGCGGGTATTGCGGGGACTGGTGCGGCCGGTCGTGTGACTAAGAGGGATTTGCTGGGGTGGCTGGAGAGTCGGCCCGCCGTGTCTGCCGGAACCGCCGCAGCCCCGGTGGCGGTCGGTGACGTGCCCGGCGATCAAACCGTTCCGATGGACCGCATGCGCCAGATCATTGCGCACCACATGGTGGAGTCGATCCAGACCTCGGCGCACGTCTACATCATGACCGAGGCGGATGTGAGCGGCATCGTCGACTTCCGCAAGCGCTACAAGGAGAAGTTCCTCGAGCGCACCGGCGAAAAGCTCACCTACACGCCCTTCTTCCTCAAGGCGTCTGCGCTCGCGCTGCGCGACTTCCCGCTGGTCAACGCGCAGGTCAACCCGGCGCAGAAGCAGATCACGATCAAGGGTGCGATAAACGTCGGCATGGCGGTCGCCGTGCCGAAGGACGACGGCAGCTTCGGCCTCATCGTCCCGGTCGTCAAGAACGCGGACATGCTGCCGCTGCGCGAGGTCGCCCGACAGGTCAACGACCTCGCCGCGCGCGGTCGCGACGGCGCGCTCACGCCCGACGAACCGCAGGGCGGCACCTTCACCGTCACCAACATGGGCGTGTTCGGCAGCTACGGCGGCCTGCCCATTATCAACCAGCCGCAGGTCGCGATTCTCGGCATCGGCGCGATCCAGGAAAAGCCGGTCATTCGCGACGGCGAGATCGTCGCGCGTCACATGATGATGATGTCGGTCGGCATCGACCACCGCCTCGTCGATGGCGCCCTCGGCGGCCAGTTCCTCGAGCGCATCCGCCACTACCTTGAGAACTTCGAAGAGTGGGTGCTCCTGTAACCAGCGAACCCGCCCGCCCGGAGTGGCTCAAGGTCAAACTCCAGGATTGGAACTCCTTCCGCCAGACGGAAGAGATCGTGGAAACGCATGGGCTGAACACCGTGTGCCACTCCGCGGCGTGCCCCAACATCGCTGATTGCTGGGGACGCGGCACCGCGACGCTGATGCTGCTCGGCAACGTCTGCACGCGCCGCTGCGGCTTTTGCGCGGTGTTGTCGGGCGTGCCGCGCGCGTTCGATCCGCACGAACCCGAACGGGTGGCGAGCGCGGTCGAGGCGATGGGGCTCAAGTTCGCCGTGCTCACCTCGGTGGCGCGCGACGACCTGCCCGACGGCGGCGCGTGGGTCTTTGCCGAATCCATCCGCGCCATTCGCCGCCGCTGCCCCGGCGTCGGCGTCGAGGTGCTGATTCCCGACTTCCAGGGCAAGGACGACCAGATCGACATCGTCCTCGACGCGAAGCCGGACGTGTTGAACCACAACATCGAAACGGTCGAACGCCTGCAGAAGGCGGTGCGGCCCAGCGCCACCTACGAGCGCACGCTCTACGTTCTGCAGCGCGCGGCCAACGCAGGACTCGTCGCAAAATCCGGGCTCATGTTGGGCCTTGGCGAGACGATCAGTGAAGTGAAAGAAGCGATTCGCGACCTGCACGCACACGGGGTTGCCCGCTTGACGCTGGGGCAGTACCTGCGCCCCGACGAAAATCATCTGCCGGTCGAACGCTACGTGCCGCCGGCGGAATTCGAGGAACTCGGCGCATACGCGAGAACCCTCGGATTCGCCCATGTCGAGTCCGGCCCGCTGGTCCGTTCCAGCTACCACGCCGAACGCGCAAACGCGTAAGGGCGCGCGCATCCCCACGCGCGCCGATCCCCACGGCCGGTAATTGTTCCCTGCCCGGAATCCGGTAAATCCTGCCCGGTGAGCGGGCTTTCGTCGAATCTCGGTCGAACGGCATGGCACCCGCGATAGAGCCCTCCAGCCAAGGAGGGCACGATGCAGACTTTGACCAAAACCAAACGCTCCAACGACTTGTCGATGGAGCGCATATTGCGCGACTACTACAAGCTGATCCATTGGACCGTGTCCCGCATGCGGATCGCTCCCGGTTCGTACGACGACATGGTGCAGGAAGCCGTGCTCGGCATTACCCGTCGTCTTCACCAGTACGACGAGGAGCGCGGTCGCCTCGAGGCCTGGGTTGTCGCCACCGCTCGCCACTCCGTCCTCGACGCCATGCGTAGCCAGGGCGGCGGTCCGATCCGTGTGAGCCGCCACCTTCTGCGCCGTTACCGCGAAGAGGGCAAGGAACTGGGCGAAGTGTGCACCAGCCTTGACCAACAGATGGAGACGGGCGAGGACCACACCTACCGTCCCGTGCACGACAACGGACGAATGGAGCACACCGAACTGATCGAGAAGCGTGACATGCTCGACTACGCCCGGCGCATGATCCCCGCGCGCCATCGCGATGTGCTCGACATGCTCTACCCGCTCAACGGCGCCCTGCCGACGCCGATGCGCGAAGTCGGCCAGCGCCTCGGCATCTCCGAATCGCGCGTGTCGCAACTCCGCAAGGAGGCGCTGACCAGCATGCGCTCGATGCTCGGTGTGAGCGGAGCCATTCCGCGCTACGCCCGGGCCGGGTAGCAGAGTTGTTCCGGCGGCGGGCCAAGATCGGGATCGGCCGCGAGGTTTACCCCTCGCGGCCGCTTTTGATTACCTCTTCCCGGACCGCCTCCCAGATCGACGCCTTGAGTTCCAGGTAGCGCGGCGTCAGTTCGAGGTCGGCGGTGCGCGGGCGCGGCAAGTCGTTGACGAGTTCCTGTTTCACGCGTCCCGGTCGCGCGGTCATGACCACGATGCGATCGCCCACCAGCAGCGCCTCGTCGATCGAGTGGGTAATGAAGAGCACCGTCTTGCTCTCCTCGCGCGCCACCCGTGCCAACTCCTCCTGCAGGACCGTGCGCGTCATGGCGTCGAGCGCCGCGAAGGGCTCGTCGCAAAGCAGCACCTCCGGATCGTTGGCGAGCGTGCGCGCCAGCGCCACCCGCTGCTTCATGCCGCCGCTCAATTGCGCCGGGTAGTGGTCGCCGAACCCGCCGATGCCGACCGTTTCGATGAGCGCCTCGACGCGCGCCTCGTCGAGGACGCCGCGCAACCGCGGTCCGAAGCCGATGTTGCCGCGCACGGTCAGCCACGGAAAGAGCGCGTAGTCCTGGAAGACCATGCCGCAGCGCGGATTGATGCCCTCGATCTCGGCGCCGTGCAGCAGGACCGATCCGTCGGAAGGCCCCTCGAATCCGGCAAACAAGTTAAGCAACGTCGATTTGCCGCAACCCGACGCGCCCACCAGCACGACGAACTCGCCCTCGTCCACCGTGAGGTCCAGACCGTCCAGCGCCACGACATCGCCGAAACGCTTGGTGACCGCGCGCGCCTCCAGCAGGCTCATCCGCGCCGTCCCTCCAGGAACACCCACGGCAGCAGGCGCTTCTCGATCGAGTGAAAGAGCGCGTCGAGCAGCAGTACCATCGTGCTGATCGACGCCATGCCGACCAGCACCCATGATGTCTTGCTGATCTCGCGCGAAGTCCAGATGAGACTGCCGAGCCCCTTCTGCGTGCCGACGATTTCCGCCGAGATGACGCAGGTCCATCCAATCGCCATGACCACCTTGAGCCCCGAGACGATGCTCGGCAGCGCGGCGGGCAGCAGCACCTTGCGGAGCAGTTGGCCTTCGCTCACGCCGAGGTTGCGCGCGGCGCGCACGAGGTTGGGATCGACACGCAGCGTCGCCTCGACGGTGTAGATGAGCGCCGCCGAAAAGCTGCCCATGAAGATGATCGCGAGTTTCTGCGCCTCGCCCGCGCCGAGCCAGATGAGCGCCAACGGCACCCACGCGATCGACGGCAGCGGACGCAGGAAGCTGATAATCGGACTGACCGTCGCGCGCAGTCGCGGATAGAGCGCCATCGCGATGCCGAGCGGCACGGCCAGCAGCGCCGAGACGAAGAAGCCGGCGAGGATGCGCCACGTGGACCACCAGATGTGCTCGAGCAGCGATGGCCGGCCGGCGCCGGGTGCGGTAATCAGCATCCACCCGTCGCGCAGTGTGCGGCCCGGCGTATCGAGCGCGGGCGGATTCACGATGGCGCGGCGTTCGAGCGAATCCCGCTCCTCGTAGACCGGCTTGCGAATGCGCACCATCTCCCCGCTCACCTCATCCAGCTCCTCCACCATCTCGGTGCCGCGCTCGGTGCGCGTGACGACTTGCACTTCGAAGAAGGGATAGGTCAGCAGCCACCAGAGCGTGAGCACGACGCCAACGCCGAGCAGGCCGTACCCCAGCGTCTGGCGCCGGTCGATGTAGGCGGGGAAGGTCACTTGTCGAAAAAGATGTCGGCCTGCGTCCAATCGCGAAACGCCGGCACCTTCTCGATTGCGCCCATTTCGACCAGCAGTTCGCCCGCGACTTCCGCCTGGCCGAACATGCGCTTGTCGCTCATGTTGACCTTCTGCGCGCTCCAGCCCAGCCATGTAAAGTTGGCCATCGCCGCCTGCACCTCCGTCCGCTCCTTACCGGTCTTGCGCACGACGATGTCGATCAGCTCCTTCGGGTTGTCCCGGCACCACTCGACCGCCTCGAAGTAGGCGCGGAAGAGCCGCTTGGCGCGCGCCGGATCCGCGTCGAACCACTTGCGATCGCAGCAGATCACGTCGGGACCGCTCATCGTCTTGAAGCGCTTGTAGATGGACGTGTCCTTGTCCGTTCCCAGCACCTTCGCCCCGGGCAGCTTGCGCATCGCGGCGAAGTGCGGCTCCCACATGCCCGCCGCGACGGCGTCGCCGTTGCGCAGCATTTCGACCAGCGTCGCGTTGTTGCCGTTGAGCACTTCGATGTCGGACAGGCTCAGTCCGTGCTCCTTGAGCAGCAGCGCGATCGTCAGGTGGATCGAGGTCAGCTCCTGCAGCGCGACCTTCTTGCCCTTGAGGTCCTCAATGCGGTCAATGCCGATGCCGACGAGTCCTTCGTTGCCCGGCGCGATGTTCTGGTTGGCGATCCAGTAGAAGCCGCGCCGCTCCGCCGCCATCGCGCCCAGCATCGCCACCTCGCCGAGGCTCGCGAACGTCGCGTTGCCGGCTTCCAATGCGGCGAGCCGATCGGAACTGCTGCCGAACGACTTGTCCGTCACCTCGAAGCCATGCTTCTTGAAAATGCCGCGCTCGATCCCGACCCAGACCGGCGCGTGGCCGTACCAGGCGGAACCGCCATACACGATCTTGGCGGAATCCTGCCCGCACGCGGCGAGCACGACGAGACAAAGCAGCAAAGCAAAACGAAGCATGCGTTATTCCTCTCCGGAAGGAAGATGAGCCGTAGCGGGCGGCGTCCACGGGCGCAGATGCCCATGCACGACCGAGAGTGTTTCGTAGTGCGTGCCGTCGCGGATTTCGAAACCGTTCGGCACGTTGCGGATCTCCTCCATGAAGGTGGGATCCTCGAAGTAGTAGTCGCGGAACGGCCCGGTGCGCTCCAGCACGACCTCCGCGTCGAATCCGTTCTCATCGAGGCGCCGCATCGTCTTGGCGAGATCCGCCATGCTCGACTGCACGAAGATCAGATCTCCGCCTTCGGCGAGCAACTGCGACGCGCCGAGAATGAGCGCATCGATGAAGTAGCGCCGGTTGCGCTGGCCGCTCTGGGCAAACGGCGGATTGGTGACGATGACGTCGTAGCGCCCCTCGACGGCGACCCAGTTCGCGACCCGGTAATCCACGCGGTCTACCCCCGCGCAGTTCCGCTCGACGTTCTGCCGGGCGGTCGCCGCGCGGCCCTCGGTGATCTCCGTCGCGACGACGCGACTCGCGCCCTTCCGAACGATGACGATCGTGTGGTTGCCCACGCCCGCGCCCAGTTCAAGCACCGCGCGCCCCTCGACCAGGTCCGTCTCCGCGAGCGCGTCGGCCAAGAGGGCGCCATGGGGAGTCGGCGTCCAGTCGTCCGACCCACCGGCGAGGTCCATGGAGAGAAGTTCGTCCCGTCGCAAGGGACGTGGAATTCTACCCGACCGGCTTCGCTTGCGGCGGCTTCGGTTCCGCGGCGGCGCGCCGCTTCAGCGCATCGGCGAGGGTTCCTGTCCAGGGCCCACCGTCGGCGTAGTCAATCTCGAGTTGCCCGCACTCCGCCCGCGTCAACTCGTCGTGGAACTGGACGCCGATCAGGTTGATGCCATGGGCGGATCCGTTGCAGGTGCTCACGCGCACGACATCGGACGCGCGAACGATCTTCTCCTTGGCGATTTCGACCGTGATGCCGGTTGCGAAGTGCTTGAAGACGCGCGACGTGTAGGCGAGGAGCTGATTCTGCTCCTGCGCGAATTCCGGGTCGAGCACGGAAATCAGGGCACCTGAGCGGGAGATATCCACGATGATCGCCTCGAGCGCGCCGTAGCCGCCCGTGGCACGGCAGTCGAGCGTTCGAAAACTCCGCGGCGCCCGCTTCTGATAGCCCGGCTGCTTCTTCTTGTTGTTGTCACTCATGCCGCTTCCCCCTAGCCTACCCTTGTCCGACTGCCGCCCGGGAAGCCGCATGCACCCGGTGCCGTTTCGCTGTGTCGTTTCGCTTCCCGCGCGAGTGGCCCCACGGGGGTGGAATCGTCGGCATGCGCAATTCCGAGCCGCGTGCAATCGTCGGGCTCGAGATCCTCGCGAAAGCGAATGCCGATAAGGTTGACACCGTTGCCGGCGCCGCCGTATGTGGCCACCCGCACGATGTCGGAGGCACGCTGAACGTCGTTGCCGATGAACTCGATCACAATGCCACTTTCGAAGTGGTAGTTGACGCGCGCGGTGTAGAGCATCAAGTGGTCCAGCTCTGCATGGTCGGCGAACCCGCTGTCGAGCACGCGAACCAGCGCGCCCGAGCGCGAGACGTCGACAACCATCGCG
Source organism: uncultured bacterium (assembly GCA_965369495.1). Taxonomy (GTDB): domain Bacteria; phylum Planctomycetota; class PLA2; order PLA2; family PLA2; genus JBCDBY01. The sequence continues at coordinate 9,212 of CBDURV010000013.1, read as the reverse complement.
GAGAATGTCCCGAATTCGCCGGTGACGCGGCAGTCGAGGAACTTGAGCGTGCGCTGCGCCTGCCTCCGGCGGGCCGACCACGTCTGCAGCTTCCGTTCCTCGTTGTACTCGCTCATCGCCTGCCCCCTTAGCCCTGCTCCACGCTACTGACGAGACGGGCCGAACGGCCCTCCTCGTACTCGAGGCGCAACGCCACCGTTGCGTGAAGCGAACGCTCGATCCGCGAGCGAAAGACCTCGCGCCGCGACTCGGGTGCCTTGTCCACCAGATACGCGATGGCCGTGGCCGCGTCGATGCCGGGCACCGAGGCGATGACGAGGCGTCCCGACTCGGCAGCTTCCAGCACCGCGTCAAGCGTCGCCTCGTCGGCGATCTCGCTCACGCCGAGCACGTCCGCATCGAACTGGATGGCCTGTCGCACCGCGGTGGCCGCGTCGGCCTCCTCGGCGAGCAGGTCGCGCTGCGTGACGTAACCCGCCTTGTCCTGGTGGACGAACTCGACCGGGCTCTCCAGCGTGACGATGTGGCACGCGCGCCGTCGGTTGATCTCGTCCACTAGCGACGCCAGGGTCGTGCTGCGCCCCGAGCGCGCGTGGCCCGCCAGCAGAACCAGCCCGTGCTCCGCCGCGGCAATCTCCTGCGCATCGGGCCCGAGCCCCAGCTCCGCCAAGCCCGGCACATGCTCCGGCAGGCAGCGAATCGCAGCGGAGGCGCGCCCCAGTTGGCGCAGCGCCTGCACACGAAAACGGCCGACATTCGCGACGGGTGCCACGAACTGCACGTGGCCCTCATCGTGATAGCGCTTCGCCACATGCGGCGGCATCAGGTCGAGCGCCATCGCGTCGGTCATGACAGCGTCGATCGGTTCCGGCTGCAGATTGGACAGCACACCGCCAACCCGCACGCGGGGCGGCGCATCCGCCTTGAGATGCAGGTCCGTCGCGCCCGCGGCGCAGGCCAGGCGCAGCAGTTCGCGCACTTGCGTCTGGACGGGACTCCCATCGCCCGCGTCGGTCGGCTCGATGCCGAGCTGTTCGCAGGATTCCCCGGACAGCGGATTCCTGAAACGGCAGCCGACAACGACCGTCACGCCGGAATCGAGCTTCTTCTCGCCAACGTGGACCACCACGGCCTCGATCGAAAGGCCCGCTTCGCGGAAGCGCACGCGCAAGCCACTGCCGAACTGAGCTTCAAGGCGGTGCGTGCAAATCTGCAGGCGATCCGAGCCGTGCTGCCCCGCGAAGAATGCCGGATCGGTCATCTCCAGCAGCACGCCGGCGGCGGAGAGGTTGATCGTCCGCGCTCGGTAGGCGGCGTAGTCGCTGTGAATCTCGACCGGCTGGCAGCGCTCGCGCTGGCGCGCGCCGCCCGGGCGCGCGACGACCGCTTCGGGTTCGCGCGACATCGACCTGAGCAGTTCGCGATCGATGTCGATGCCGGAGTCCTCGTCGGTAAAACCGAGGCTGTTCCACTCCTGCTCCGACATCGACCGCGCGTAGCGACACGCCATGTGCATCGGCCCGTCGCTGCTCTCGCCGCGCCGCGAAAGCCGCACGACCTCCGCTTCGAACGCAAGCTCGGTACCCAGCCGCACCTCAAACCCGGCGCCAAACTCCGCCTCGACCCGCTCGGAGTAGAGGACCATGTTTTCGGCCTCGGCGGCGGGCAGGAAGCTCTCGTCATCGATGACGAGCAGCACTCCCGTGCGCGAGATATCCACGGTTTGTGCCCGGAAGGGGCCGGTTTCGCCCGCGATCTCAACGCACAGATCGACCTCCACCCGGCGCCCAATACGGCCGGGCGCCTGAATCTCTAGGGAAGGTTCGACTGCCTTTAGCGGTCCCATGAATGCCCTGCCTCTTATCGGCGTTTGCATCGTTGAGGAACACCCTAGGCACGAATTAGGCACGGTTTCGGGCGCTTTCTTGGCTGCGCCTGCTATTATTTGAACGATGGTTCAAATGGCGCGCACCAGCCCCCGGTCCGCAGAGAAACGGGCGGAAATCCTGCGCCGCGCTGCCTCCGTATTCCGCCTCAGGGGGTTCCACGGGGCTGGAATGCGGGAGATCGCGCAGGGCGTGGGCATGGCGCCCGGCGCCCTCTATTACTACTTCGCGAGCAAGGACGATCTGCTCCATGCCTGCCAACTCCTGACGCTGGAGCGCCAGCTCGCGAGCGCCGACGAGGTCCTACGCGCCGGCGGAACTGCGGAGGAGCAGATTCACCGCCTGATGCGCGCGCATCTGCGCCACAGCCTCGATGAACTCGGCGGCAGCCTGGCACACGTCGAGTTCCATGCGCTTCCGCCCGAGAAATTGGCTGAAGTGGTCACCCAGCGCGACCGCTACGAGTCGGCGTGGCGCCGGATCGTCGAAAATGGCATCGAGAAGGGCGAGTTTCGAACCGCGAATGCGAAACTGGCAACGCTGACGCTCCTCGGAGCGCTCAACTGGGCCGCCATCTGGTGGCGCCCGGACGGGGAGCAGAGCCCGGACGAGTTGGCGACCGCGATGGCGGACACGCTGCTCGGAGGATTGAAGCGATGAGTGAAAAAGTCACGAGGACGCTGCGCGTCAACGGCGAGGAGTTGGAAGCCCGCTTCCCGTCGCACAAGACGCTGCTCGAAGTGCTGCGCGAGGATCTGGACCTGACCGGCACCAAACACGGCTGCGAACTGGGCGAGTGCGGCACCTGCACCGTGCTGCTCGACGGCACGCCGATGCTCTCCTGCCTGACGCTCGCGCTCGAATGCGAGGGCAAGCAGATCACCACCATCGAGGGGCTCGCGCGCGGTCCGGTGCCCCACCCGCTGCAGCAGCGTTTCGCGGAGTTGGGCGCATCGCAATGCGGCTACTGCTCGTCGGGCTTCCTGCTCACGGCCAAGTCGCTGCTCGATGAGCAGTCCGATCCGAGCCGCGAGACGCTCAAGGAAGAACTCGCCGGCAACCTCTGCCGCTGCACCGGCTACCTCCAGATCTTCCAGGCGATCGAGCAGGCGGCCGCCGACCTGCGCGAGGAGGCGGCCAAATGAGCGAGCTTCGCCAAGACGTCCGCGGCCAGAAGAAGAAGTACAAATACATCGGCAAGGCGTTCACCAAGGTGGACGGTCTCTCCAAGGCGACCGGCCAGACGAAGTACGCCGACGACCTGAAGCTGCCGCGCATGCTGTTCTGCAAGCTGCTGCGCGCCGACGTCCCGCACGCCAACATCGTCTCGATCGACACGTCGGAAGTCGAAGCGATGGATGGCGTCAGGGCGGTGCTGCTCGGCAAGGAGCTGCCCAACACGTTCGGCATCCTGCCCGTCTCGCAGGACGAGCACGCCATCTGCCCCGACCGCGTGCGCTTCGTGGGCGATCCGGTGGCGGCCGTCGCGGCAACGAGCGAGGAGATCGCCTTCGAGGCGCTCAAGAAGTTCAAGGTCGAGTATGAAGAACTGCCGGCGGTCTACGATCCCGCCAAGGCGATCAAGAACGAGATCCCGCTGCTGCACGAGTACGGCGACGACGGCAACGTGCACAAGCGCGTTTCGATGGAATTCGGCGACGTGAAAAAAGCGCTCGGCGAGGAGGCGGACGAGGTCCTCGAGGACATCGTCTTCTACCAGGGCAACACGCACCTCGCGATGGAGCAGCACGCGACGCTTGCCAATCCCGAGGCGGACGGGCGCCTCACGATCTGGTCGTCCACGCAGACGCCGCACTACCTGCACAAGGCGATGTCGAAGGTGCTCGACATGCCGCCCTCGCGCATTCGCATCATCGCCTGCCCCAACGGCGGCGGATTCGGCGGCAAGAGCGACCCGTTCAACCACGAGATCGCCGTCGCCAAGCTCGCCCTCAAGACCGGCCGACCGTGCAAGATCACGCTGACGCGCGAGGAGGTCTTCTACTGCCATCGCGGACGCCACCCGGTGTTGATGCGCAGCCGCATGGGACTCAAGAAGGACGGTTCGATCACCGGCATCCACTTCGAAAGCCTGCTCGACGGCGGCGCGTACGGTTCCTACGGCGTGGCAAGCACCTACTACACGGGCGCGCTGCAGACGGTCACCTACAAGGTGCCCACCTACCGCTTCGACGGGGTGCGCGCGTTCACCAACAAACCGCCCTGCGGCCCCAAGCGCGGCCACGGGACGGTGCAGCCGCGCTTCGCGATCGAGATCCAGATGGACAAGGCGGCGGAAAAGCTGGGCCTCGACCCGGCCGAGTTCCGCCTCATGAACATCCAGCCGGAAGAGTCGGTCACCGCCAACTGGCTGCGCATCCGCACCATGGGACTGCGCAAGTGCATCGAGAAAGTCGTCGAGGCGAGCGGCTGGAAGGAGCGCCACGGCCAACTGCCGCGCGGGCACGGCCTCGGCCTCGCCTGCTCCAGCTACATCACCGGCGCGGGCCTGCCCATCTACTGGAACTCCATGCCGCACTCCGGCGTGCAACTCAAGCTCGACCGCGGCGGCGGCGTGACCGCGTTCTGCGGCGCGACCGACATCGGCCAGGGAAGCGACACCGTGCTCGCGGCGTGCACCGCGGAGATCCTCGGCGTGGACATCATGGATGTGCGCGTCTGCGTCTCCGACACGGACCTCACGCCGGTCGACCTCGGCTCCTACTCCAGCCGCGTGACACTCATGATGGGCAACGCGGCGATCCAGGCCGCCGAGCGCGCACGCGACATGCTCGCCAAGGCGGCGGGCGAAAAGATGGAAGTGCCGCCGGTACGTCTCGTCTTCGCCGAAAACAGGGTCTTCGACTCCGAGGCGCCGGAAGAGCGCTGGATGTCGTTTGCGCAGGCGGTCATCTACGCCGAGGCGAAGTTCGGAACGATCGGCACCGTCGGCTCGTACCGGCCGCCGCGCATGCCGGGTCGCTACCGCGGCGCGGGCGTCGGCCCCACGCCCACCTACAGCTACTCCGCCGCCGTCGTGGAACTCTTCGCCGACGAGGACACCGGTCAGATCGACGTGAAGAAGATCTGGATCGCCCACGACATCGGCATCGCGATCAACAAGACACTCGCCATCGGCCAGATCGAAGGCGGCGTCTACATGGGCCTCGGCGAAGCGCTCATGGAAGAAATGGTCTACCGCGACCGGCGCAACGGCGTACACAAGATCCCGTCGATGCTCGAGTACAAGAGCCCGACGACGATGGAAATGCCCGAGGTCGAAACGCACCTCGTCGAAGAGCCCGATCCCGAAGGGCCGTTCGGCGCCAAGGAGGCGGGACAGGGACCGCTGCTGCCGGTCATGCCGGGTGTCGCCAACGCGCTGCACGACGCGCTCGGCGTGCGCGTGGACCAGTGCCCGATTACCCCCGAGTTGGTGCTCAAGGCGCTCGAGAGCAAGGACAAGCGCGCCGGGCCGACCAGCTATCCTGACCTGCTCATCACCGACACGATGCGCATCAAGACGCCCGACGAGGGTGGCGACGGCGACGCGGACGAACCGTGGCGCGCAAAGAAGAAAACGAAGAAGAAGAGCAAGCCGGAGGGTTCGGCCAAATGATGCGTCTGCCCACGTTCGCCTACCGCGCGCCGAAGAGCGTCGCGGAGGTGACGAAGATCCTCAGGGAAGAGGGGCCGCAGGCGACCATCGTCGCGGGCGGCACCGATCTGTTCCCCAACATGAAGCGCCGGCAGGTGGAGCCGAAGACCGTCGTCTCGATGGTCAACCTCGACAGCCTGCGCGGTATCGAGTGGCGCTCCGACGGCACGCTGCGTATCGGCCCGATGGAGACGCTGCGCGCGCTCGAGCGCGACGAACGCATCAAGGCCGAGCTACCCGCGCTGTGGCAGGCGGTGATGTCCATCAGCACGCCCATCCTGCGCAACCAGGGCACCATCGGCGGCAACCTGAATCTCGACACGCGTTGCTTCTACCTCAACCAGAATTACGAGTGGCGCCGCACCATCAACCACTGCCTCAAGTGCACCGGCGACACATGCTGGACAGCCCCGGGCGCGGACAAGTGCTGGGCGGTCAACTCGTCCGACGGCGTGCCGGCCATGATCGCGCTCGGTGCGCGATTCGTGCTCGCCGGTCCCGACGGAACGCGCGAAGTGGCCGCCGCGGATCTCTACAACGTGACAGACGGCCGCGAGTGGCTTACCCGCCGCCCCGACGAGATCATGACCGACATCCTGGTGCCGCCGCAGAATGGCGCCCGCAGCGTCTATCTCAAGCTGCGCAAGCGCGACTCGTTCGACTTCCCTGTGCTGGGCGTCGCGGCGCGCGTGCAGGGCAACGGAACCGTGGATGCCGCGGACATCATCCTGAATGCAGTCGGCCCCGCGCCCATCCGCTGCGTCGAGTCCGAACAGGCGCTCATCGGCTACGCGCTCAAGGACGAGACCATCGACGAGGCCAAGGCACTCGCCACGCGCGCCGCCAAACCGCTCGACAACACCGACCTCATGCCGAGCTACCGCAAGAAGATGATTCGCGTTTTCGTAGGTAGAGCCCTGCAGGCGCTCGCGTAGCTTGCCAGCGCCCGGGTCGCCTGTAATCCTTACGTCCCTCACAAGTTGAGGGAGGAAAAGAGATGCGTGCGATCACGATTCGATGGGCACTCTGCCTGCTGGCGCTGGCACCGGCAGCGTGGGCCCAAAACGCGGAGAAGAGGGACTGCGAGCGCTTCCTCAAGGAAGCGGAGAAGCAGGAGACCGTCCGCGACGAGGCGCAGACGGCGCTCGACGAGGCCACCGACGATTGGAACAAGAAGTCGGAGGACGAGGCGCTCACCGAGGCCAAGGACAAGGCCACGACCGACCGCGACGCGGCACAGACGAAGTTCGACGAGATCCTCGAAAAGCTGGCGACCGCCACCGATGCGCTCGAGGAAAAGGGCGGCGACGGCCAGAAGTACAACGAGTACCTGATCGCCAACGGTATCCCACGTGCCGACTTCGGCGCCGCACTCGGCCTGGTGGAGGATTGGACACTCGCGGCCAAGGACTGGGTCGTCGAGAAGGGGCCGGACATCGCGAAAAAGACGCTGTTCTTCCTGCTCATCCTGCTGCTCTTCCGCTTCCTCGCCAAGATCACCGGGCGCATCACCGAAAAGACGCTCAAGACATCGAAGCTCCAGGTCTCGGAGCTACTCAAGAACTTCTTCGTCACCGTGATCCAGAAAGTCGTGATGGTGATCGGCATCCTCTCGGCATTGCAGTACGTCGAGGCGCCCATCGGCCCGCTGCTGGCCGGCTTCGGCGTGCTCAGCTTCGTGGTCGCCTTCGCGCTGCAGGACACGCTGGGCAACTTCGCCAGCGGCATCATGATCCTGCTCTACCGCCCGTACGACATCGGCGACGTCATCGACGGCGCGGGTACACGCGGCAAGGTGAATGCCATGTCGCTCGTATCGACCACGCTCATCACGCCCGACAACCAGGTCGTGATCGTGCCCAATAACGCCATCTGGGGCAGCACGATCACCAACGTCACCGCGCGCGACACGCGCCGCGTGGACTTGACGTTCGGCGTCGGATACGGCGACGACCTGGACAAGGCGGAGGCGATGCTCCTCTCCGTCGTCACGGCGCATCCGCTGGTGCTGAAGAGCCCCGAACCGCAGATCAAGGTCTCCAACCTGGGCGACTCGTCGGTCGATTTCGTCGTGCGCCCGTGGTGCAAGACGAGCGACTACTGGGACGTCTTCTTCGACCTCAACAAGCAACTCAAGCAGCGCGCGGACGCGGATGGGATCTCGATTCCCTTCCCGCAGCGTGACGTGCACATCCATCAGGCCGGCGGCGGCGACGCCGAAGCCCGTTAGAGAATTTCGACCTGTTCCACGAGGGCCTCGACTTCGAGGCCCTCGAACAGGGCGTCGGGCGTCGCGCGCGTCGTGGTATCGAACTCGTAGGAACCGCTCGCCCAGTCCGCGACAACGCCGATGACGGACCGGATGCCGGTCGCGATGGCGGCGCACACGCGCGGGCTTCCGACGATGGACAGCCCGACCAGAATCGAGCCGAGCCGGCGCGGCGATGCACTCCGTTTCTGGATGAGCAGGGCGGAGTCGATCAGTTTCTGATCAACACAGCCGCGCTTCACCAACAGCCGGCCGAGCCGGGCCGCCTTGTCCGTGGACGCGCGCACCACGCGGCCCTCGAAGAACCAGATCGTCGCCTCTCCCTCGGGGGAACGCAGTCGCAGTGCGCCGCTGGATGAGTCGCGTCCGAACGACCGCAGTAGCGCGAGCACGCTGCCGCGCGCAAGGTCGCCGGTGGCTCGCACTAGGCTCTGCCTGAGGAGTCCATCGTCGGACCGAGACCGCGCGAGGACAAGCCTCGCGAAGCGGCGCCGACGCAGCTGTATTCAATGGCTGTACTGCAAGGAGGCGCCGAGAAGGTTCCGCCAGAGACACTGCCGCCCGCAGGGCCGCGACGAAGGAGCTGCCCTGCAGCCGCAGCCGGTCGAATCCAGATGGGGTTTTCAGGCATAGCCTAGCCCGGCCCCGTCGGCAGGCGCCCGCCGAAGCGCAGAATGACCTTCTGGACGAAGCGGTTCTCTCCACCCACGTTCTGGGTGGTGTCGTTGAGATCCACGGCCACGGGCTCGGGAAGCCGCTCGCCCTCCGAGTCGGTCATGAGCATGACTAGCGGACGCGTCGGCGCCTCCGGGCTCGACGTGATCACGACGCCACGTTCACCGCTGGCCAGAATCACTTCCGAGCCGGGCGGGGATACCGTCAGGTGCGACATGAGCATCCAGATGGCCGCCTGCTTGCTCTCCATGCCGGGCGTGCGCTTGATCGCGTCCACCGCCTGCTCGACGCTCAGGCTCTCCTTGTAGGGACGATGCGCGGTGAGCGCCTCGAACATGTCCGCCACCTGCACGACCGCGGTGACCGGTCCGGGCCTCACGGGGAAGGTGGGATTCGGATAGCCGAGCTTGTCGTCGCGCATGTGGTGGCAATAGGCGATCTCGATGTCGATCGGGTCCAGCTGCGGGTAGCTGGCCAGGAGCTGCGCGCCAAGCTCGGGATGGCGCTGCATGATGGTGAACTCCTCTTCCGTGAGGCGACCCTTCTTGTGGAGGATCTCTTCCGGAATGAGGCTCTTGCCGATGTCGTGCAGGAGGGCGGCACGCGAGAAGCGCGCCAGTTCCGCCTGGTCGCGCGCCAGCGGCCGAAGCAACGTCGACGCGATCATCGCCACGTTGACGGAGTGCTGCCACGTGTACGAGTCGCGCTGCAGGAGCTGGAGCGG
>CBDURV010000012.1:0-19915 GCA_965369495.1 uncultured bacterium | reverse complement strand
CGGCTCTGCTGCAAGGGCTGCGTCGAAACGCTCGCAAATGCGCCGGCCGGCTACATCGCCACGCTCGATGCGGCGGCGAAGTCCGCATTGACCAAGCCGAGCGACAAGAACAAGTAGTCCGCGGCGGGCACACCCTGAGCGTTAGCGTTCGTGAGCGGGCTACGGAACTTCGCCCACATGGCGCAGGACCCAACGCGTAGCGATCGGGCCTGTGATCTCGAAGACGACCGTTGCCCCGACCACGAGCGGAATCAGCGTGTCGTGCAGATGCGGGAACCGCTCGGCGGCCACGAGCGCCATGCCGAGGGCAACGCCGGCCTGCGGGAGCAGCGCCAATCCCATCCACTGCCGCACCTGTCCGTCGGCGCGCGCCAGCCGCCCTCCCAATCGCGATCCAAGGATTCTTCCGACGACACGCAGGGCCACATAGGCCGCTCCGATCCCGCCGATGCCGAGCAGCGCATTCGGCTCCAGCGCGGCGCCCGACAACAGGAAGAAGATCACGAGGAAGGGCCACTCCACATCCTTGATCGCGTGGAAGGGGCGCGTGTGGTGCTTGGCGAGGTTGGCAACGGTGGCACCAAGCACCATGGCCGCGAGCAGGAACGAGACCTCAAGCCAGAGAGCCAGGCCGCCGCAGAGCAGCACGATGCCGAGCGCCTCGACCGTGGTGGGTTCGCCGGGCCGAATACGGCCGGTCAGGTAGGCCATCGGCACGCCGAGCACCAGCCCCAGCAGAACGGCGCCGCCGATTTCACGGCTACCCGACGCGAGCGCCTCCCAGCCGTCGCTGCCGTTGCCCACCTGCGCGACGGCCATGAACAGGCTGAACGTGATCAGCGCCCAGGCATCGTCGGCGGCGACGATGCCACGCAAGACGGTCGTAAACGAGCCACGTGCATTCAGTTCCTCCGCCACGTCGATGGTCGCGGCGGGATCCGTCGCGGTGGCGAGCGCCGCCAGCAGCAGCGCCAAGTCCAGGGCGATTCCGATGGCGAGCAATCCGAGCAGCACGGTCAGCGCCGTGGCGAAGACGACGGCAACGGAAAGCCAGATAACTTCACGACCGCGGCGCTGAAGGTTCGCGCGGGTGAGGGCGCCGCCCAGCAGAAACCCAACCATGACGAGCGCAATGTCGGCCAGGACCGGGAACCAATTCTTGCTGCCCGCTGGCAGCACGTCGAAACCCGCTGGGCCGATGGTCACGCCAAGCAGCAGCAGCAGGGTGACGCGGGGCAGGGGGGTGTAGCGTCCGACGAGGTCGGTGACGAGGCCGGCGAGCATGAACGCGCCAATTGCGATCAGCGTCTGCGCGGGCTCTCCCATGAGCGATCAGGGTACCCAATCGGGAGCTGGCAGAACAGTGATGGCGCTTCGCGGCACGAGAGCATCACCGCCCTGCTTCCTATCGCCGCGTGTTCGGCAGCAGCGCGCAGTTGTTGCGCTCGAGCGCGTGGCTGTCGGCGTCCACACGCACGAAGACGCGGCCGACGGGCATTTGCGGAGTTGGAGGACGATCTGTCGTTTTCCGCCCGCACCCACCTTCGCGAACTGACCGAACCGGTGCGTGCGCGTTTCGGAGATGCACTCACCCCCGAGCGATAGCGATCACGTACCAATTGCGCCCGATTTGTTGCAAGATAGGCTTGCGGATGGGGATCGGCTCGACACTTGTACTTTTGGCGCAAGCGGACGAATGGACGCTTGGGCACCACTTCGGCGCCGCGCTGGTTTCGTTTTTTCTGCTTCTAGCCGTGGCCAAGTGCGTCGCGATCAGCTTTCGCAGGACGACCAGCTCGATCTGCGTCAATAGCCTCGCGCTGCTGCTGCTGCCCATGGCGCTTCTGCCCCTGATCCGCCAAGCCGGAGCGCTCGGAATCAACGTCGCGCCGATCCTGCCCTTCGCGCGCCCGGTTCTCGGTCTGGCGCTGGTCGCCGCCGTCGTGCTTTCAATCGTCGGATTAGCGCAGTACCGTCGCGCCGACCGAACCTATGTGCAGGGTCGCAAGCAGGCGATTGGGGTTCTCCTCCTCGTCGGGCTATTTTTCGCAGTCGGAACGTACCGCGCCGCCACGCGGGCGGCTCGCGTGGAGGAACGACAGAGCGCGCTGCGTGCGCGCGGCCCGGGCGAGACGCGGTTGGTCGAGCAGTTCAACCTGCGATTCGAGGCGCCGCCGGCCGGTTGGGTGGAAATCGATCCGAAGGTCTTCATCGACGAGGCCTGCCTTGCGTACACGCGTCTTGACGAGCGTGCGTTCTTCTTTCTCATTGCCGAGCGAATCGGCGTGGAGGTCGGCATGACTGCCGCGCACGTTGCGGAGTTGGCACGGGCGCGCCTGCGTTCGATCGATCCGAATGCGGTCATTTCCGATGTCGCACCGATCCGGCAGGCAGGCATGACAGGCACGATGTTCCGCGCGACCGCAACCCCGCGAACCCGGCAGCTCTGCTACGTCCAGCATGTGTTCGCGCACAACGGATACTCGTTCCGGTTGGTGACGGCCGCGCCGATCGCCGCTCGGAACGAGATCGAGGCAGCCGCGAGCGAGATGCTGCGCTGCTTTGGCTTGATTGACCCGAATCGCACCACGCACGGCGACAAGGCCGTTGTTCTGGGTGACTTCGAGTCGACGCGCTACGGCTACTCCATCGCGCTTCCCGGCGAGGGCTGGTACGTGACCGAGGAGGCGCGCAAGGAACACGAGCACGAGGACTTCGTGGCGCTTTTTAGGAACGCGTGCACGCTCACCGTCGCTGTCGCCCCGCTGCTTGATGCGTCCGTTCCGGATGAAGCCGTACTGCGCGGTATGCTCGCCTTGAAGGGCGTGAACGCAGCCGATGAAACGCTGCGCGATAGGCAGCACGGCGAACAGGACGGACGTCGCGAAATCACCTTTCAATACGAGTACGTCGCGCTGGACGATTCGGTGATGGTGGCGCATGTGCGCGTAGTCCGAACGTCGCGGTTCGTCTACCTGATCCAAGCCGCACGCCCGAAAGAGCAACCGGAACTCGATCGGCTCGCGAGGACCGCGATGGCGCGGGTCCTGCTGTTTCGACCCACCATGCCCCCGGGCATCCAGGATCTGGAGACCTCCGAAAGACGTACGCACGGAGTGTTCTACAACCAGGTCGGAATCCACCTGTTCGCGCACGAGGTGTACGGCAAGGCCGTTCAGTGGTTCATGGCTGCCGATCGAGTCGTCCCGGACAGTCCATCCCATGTTCGTAGTGCCGCCCAATGCTACCTGCGGCTCGAGCGCCGCACCGAGGCGCTCGAACTCCTCAATAGAAACCGGGACGCGATCCGAGACGAACTGGATCTGCTCGGCGATCGCGCGTGGCTGCTCGCATGCGCCGGCATGAAGAAGGACGCCATGAAGGAGTACGCAGCCCTGTTCGCGCGCGGCCTCCGGGACTCGGAAGATCTCGATTACTACGCACGGTTGCTCATCGAAGCGGATCGAGTCCCCGATGCGATGAAGGCCATGGAGTCGTACCGCCGCAAAGGCGACTCCGCCGAGTTGATTTGCCTCCACGCACGGCTGCTGGGCGTGGCGGATCGGTACGACGACGCCCGCGCCCTGCTCGAGCAGCAGCCCGAACCTCGCCCGGTGCAGATTGAGTATGCGCTCGTGGAGATGTACGAAGCGCAGGCGGAGCACGGCAAGGCACTCGCGGTCGTCAAGCAGTTGGGCCTTCGGGGCTATGAGTCCGTTTGGACTTTCCGGACGTCCGCACGGCTCGAGATCGCGATGGACCAACTGGACGACGCGCGCGGGACGATCAAGCGGGGGCTGGTCAAGTTTCCCGACGACCCCATTCTCCAACGGTTGGGTGTCGTCACGAAATCGGCGGCGAAGTAGATCTACCGCCCTGTGTTCGGCAGCAACGCGCAGTTGTTGCGCTCATCGAGTTCGGCGATGGCGTCGTCGTTGCGGTCGAGTGCGTAGCTGTCGGGGTCCACGCGCACGAAGACGCGGCCGACGGGCCGCTTGGCGAGTTTGAGGACGATCTCCTGCTTGCCGCCTTCGGCCACTACGGCGAACGTGTGGCGCGCGACACGCGTTCCGTCCTTCCACGGCGAACCGGTCCATGCCTCGACGATCACGTCGCGCGCCGGCACGCTGCCGACGTTGCGCACGGCCAGCGTCAGATTTCGGCCGCGGACGCGCGAGGCCTTGGTATCCACCAGCAAGTCGGGCAGCGCGGGCGGCGACGCCTCGTACCAGATCGCCGAGGAAAACGCCCGGCGCTTGCCGCTCTTGCCATCCACGATGCGCCACGCGTACGCCGCGTTGTCGGAAATGCGCTCTTTGAACACCGCGCGGTCGGCGTTGACCCAGCTCTTGATCTCGGTCCCTTCGCGCAACAGGCTGATCCGGCTCACCTTGCGCGAACAGACCAGTTCGAGCGCGACGTCGCTGGACCGGATGACCTTGCCCAGTTGGTCGCACCGCAGGCGCAGATCAAGCAGGCGATAGAGCACGAACGTACGGCGTTGGCGGACCGCCTCCACGATGGCGCGCTCGGTCGGCTCGGGCGCCATCACGAGCGTGCCCACTTGCGCGTTTTCCGATTCGCGCGCGGAGTGCGAGTCGGTTCCGCCCAGCGCCGCGATCTTGAGGCCCCAGCCACGGTAGCTGACGGCACGCAGGTAGAGCTGGAACGAGTGCAGCGGAACCGAATGCATGAGCCGGCCGTTGCAGACCTCGATCGCGTCGATCCGGTCGCGCAGGCCCGGCCGCTCCCAGTACCCGGCTTCCCACAGCGAGGGGCCGGGGCCGGGGTGGTTCACGGTCACCGTGCCGCCCATCGCGTGCGCCCACTCGCACGCCGCCTTGAGCGGCAGCGCGTGGGTGATCCACTCGTCGTGCCCGACCACCCCGAGATGGTCGTTGTTGGGGCGCGCCATGAGCACTGCCCAGTTGGGTCCCTTCTCCACCGTGAGCTCTTCACCCAGATAGCGCTTGAGCGCCCAGTCGCCCTTGAGCTCGTGTTCGCGCTGACGCTTCCAGAGAGCGGGATCCTCGTTCCGGTCCGAGTGCGGCGTGTGAAAGACCACGTCGAACCCGACTCGTTTGAGACGCTCCGCCTGTTTGTCCAGAGGCTCCTTGCCGTCGTCATGGAGGTGCGGCCCGCGCTCTGTATGCGAATGGAAGTCGACCAGGTAGACGCCGGCCACATCGCCGGCCGAAACGCGGACGGAACCGAGCAGCAGCGCGGCGAGCACGGCCAAGAGTTTGGGCCTCATGGTCGCGGATTGTAGCTGGCGCGGGCGCCGCCTCCCGGACTGTCTGAACGCCTGCATCGTGGCGTCTCTTACATGGATGACGAATTGGGCTCGCGTGCCGAGGGCGCGTGAACGGAAAGAAGCACGATGCGGAGAATACTGATCCTGGCGACGCTGATCTGGGGCGCTGCATGCGCACTGGCCGCGGATGCCGGAGCCGACCCCATTTATTCGCAGGCGCCGAACCACTACACTGCGCTCGGCAGCGATGTCGCCTACGGGAGCGGATTCGAGACCGGTTCCAACTTCACTCTCGCTTCCGCCGCCACGGTGCGATCCGTCACCTGGTACGGACTCTACGGCTTCAGCTCCGCGCAGCACACGGCGGCGGACGATTTCACGATCCGCTTCTACGCGGATGCCGGAGGAGTCCCCGCGGATTCTCCCTTCGCGGAGTACGCGGTCGGAAACGGCGGCCGCGTGGATACGGGGCACGAGATCCACGGTGCGGCGGTTTTCCACGAGTTCGTCTACCAGGCGGCGATCCCCGACACGTTGCTCACCGCGGGCACGACGTACTTCATCTCCATCCAGAACGACACCACGGGCGATCCGGGCGGCGAGTGGCACTGGACCTCCTCCGGAGAGGGAGATGGCATCGACGTGTACCGGTCCGGGAGCGGTCGCTGGCGGCGGCAGAAATTCGTGGAAATGGCGTACACGCTGGACGACGCAAGGCCCGTTCCCGAGCCCGCCTCCATTGCCCTGCTCGCGGTCGCACTGATCGGCTGCGGCATCTACCGCCGCCGCCATTCACGCAAGGAGTAGCAGTATGGTCTACGTAACACGAAGCTCCGGTCTCCTTCTGATCGTTGTCCTCGGTCTGCTGGCGGGATGTAGTCGCGGCGGAGGCGCGACCGCGAACAGCGCGCGTCTGGATGACCTCCGGCTGAGTGTCGGCCAGCTCGATCCGCCGTTCCGGCCCGGTCAAACCGACTACATGGCAGCGGTCGAGTTTCCGTCGGACTCCCTGCGCGTTACCGCCCACGTCGAGGACGCGAGCTCCACGCTGACCATCAACGGCGTTGCAACGGCATCGGGCGCGACGAGTGGGAGCATCGCGCTGGCGGAGGGTAGCAATGGCATCGTCATCGAGGTGACGGCGCAAGATGGCACGACGCTCCGCTATCACCTGAACGTCGGTCGTCGGAGCGTGCAGGCTCTCGCCCAGCGCGCCTATATCAAGGCCTCGAACACCGAGGCGGACGACTCCTTCGGATTCGCGGTGGCGCTGTCGGGTGACACGCTGGCGGTCAGCTCCTATCTCGAGGACAGCCAGGGTACCGGCGTGAATGGTGGCGCCGAGGCGCTCAATGGCGCGAGTGCTTCCGGTGCGGTGTACGTCTTTTCCCGCACGGGTGGTGAGTGGAGCCAGCAGGCCTACATCAAGGCTTCCAATACCGAAAGCGGGGATCGGTTCGGTTTCAGCCTGGCGCTGTCCGGCGATACGTTGGCCGTCGGCGCCTATCTGGAGGACAGCAACGGCACGGGTGTGAACAGCAACACCGAGAGTGACAATTCAGCTTCATCATCCGGCGCGGTCTACGTCTTTACCCGCACGGGTGGCGTGTGGAGCCAGCAGGCCTACATCAAGGCGTCCAACACGGGTAGCGGGGATCGGTTCGGTCGCCCCGTGGCACTGTCGGGAGACACGCTCGCCGTCGGCGCCCACCGGGAGGACGGTAACGGCACCGGCGCGAACAGCAACGCGGATGGCGACAACTCGGCGACCGACTCCGGTGCGGTCTATGTCTTCGCGCGCACGGGTGGGGCGTGGAGCCAGCAGGCCTACCTCAAGGCTTCCAATACCGGCGCGGGAGACTGGTTCGGTTTCAGCCTGGCGCTGTCCGGCGACACCCTCGCTGCGGGGGCCCATCAAGAAGACAGTGCCGGCAGCGGAGTGACCAGCAACACCGAGGGCGACAATTCAGCTTCCTCATCCGGTGCGGTGTACGTCTTCGCCCGCGCGGGCGGCGCATGGAGCCAGCAGGCCTACGTCAAGGCCGACAACACCGGCGCCGACGACTGGTTTGGGATCAGTCTTTCGGTTTCGGAGGAGACCCTCGCCGTCGGAGCCCACCAGGAAGACAGCAGCGGCGTTGGCGTGAACAGCGGCGCGGGGTCCGATGACTCGGCGCCGGATTCCGGTGCGGTCTATGTGTTCACGCGTACGGCGGGCGTATGGGATCAGCGGGCCTACATCAAGGCCTCCAATACCGAGAGCGATGACCGTTTCGGCCGTAGCCTGGCGCTGTGGGGCGACACGCTGGCCGTCGGGGCGCATCGCGAGGACAGCAACGGGATCGGCGTGAACAGCAACACGGAGTTCGATGATTCGGCGCCGGATTCCGGCGCGGTGTACCTCTTCACGCGCGCCGGTGGCGTGTGGGCGCAGCAGGCCTATGTCAAGGCGTCCAATGCCGGCGGCGATGACCGGTTCGGCCGAAGCGTGACGCTGTCCGAAGACACTCTGGCAGTCGGCGCCCATTCGGCGGACAGCAACGGCACCGGTGTCAACGGGAACGCCGAGTTCGACGACTCGGCGCCGGATTCCGGTGCAGTGTTCCTGTTCCGATAGGGGGTCGGGGTGGGGAATCGGGTTTGGAAACGAGGGACGGCTCTCGCGCTGGCGGCTTCGGTCGTCGGCGCGGAGCCAATTGAGTGACGCGGTGGCGGTTACGGCGGCAGCGCGGTGCGACTCACATCAGCCGCGGCCTCGCGCAGGCGAGAGTTCGGATAGACTCGGCGCGGCATCGCCTATGAGTGAAGATCCCCGCACGGAAGGTCTGGCGCGCGAGGCCGCGGGCGGTGGGTCCGTGGCCTTCGAGCGACTCGTGGAGCGCGTGCAGGGGCGCCTGACGATGTGGATTTCGCTCCGTCTCGGCCCCCGCTTGCGCGCGCGCATCGCCGAGGACGACGTGCTGCAGGAAACGCTGATCGAGGCCTATCGCAGCCTGCCGACATTTCGCGACAACGGACCGGGGTCGTTTCTGCGTTGGGTGCTGAGCGTCGCAGAGCACCGCATCAAGGACCTGCACAAGTTCCACTCACGTGAACGGCGCGACATCGCTCGCGAACGCGTTGCGTCACCGGCCCGCGAGGACGAATCCCGTTTCCTCGAACGCCTTTCCGGCAGTTGGACGTCACCCGCGTCGCTTGCGCACCGGCGGGAACACGCCGCGCGCGTCGTGCGCCGCATCGAGTCCCTCGACGACGACGTGCGCGAGGTCGTGATCCTGCGCGCGGTCGAGGATCGGACTTTCGCCGAGATCGCCGAGCGGCTCGAGCAGCCGAAAACGACGGTCTACGAACTCTACGCGCGTGGCCTGAAGCGGTTGCGGGATGGCTGATTCGCGCAGCGCACGACTCGGGGAACTGGTGGATCGTTACCAGAACCGGCGTGCAGGGAACCCGTCGTTCCGTCTGGCCGACATGCGCGCGGAAGCCGGCGAACTCTACGACGAGCTGAAGGAACTGGTCCGCGGCCTCGGCGCCATCGAAACCTGTTTCACGGACGATCTGCCCGACGACACCGTGGAGCCCGATCCGCCGGCCAGGCGCCTTTGGCTCTTCGCGCTCGTCGGTATCGCGGTGGCGCTCGCCGCAGCAGTCGGATTGCGGGGGAACGATGCGACCTCCGCGCTTGAGCTGGTGGCCTTCCCGCCGGCGGCAGTCTTCACGGACGGACAGCAGGTGGGGGAGACGCCGTGGCGTCAGGAACCGGGCCGAACGGTCACGTTGCGGCGCGAAGGATTCAAGGATCGGACCGTTACGCTGCAATCGTCGGGCACGGTACACCTGGATCCGCTTGCGCCGTTCGATCCGGCCACGCTTCGCACACTCGGCGACGCATACGGGACGCTCGCGCGTTTGCCCAGTGCGGCGCCGGCGCGTGTGCGAGGCGATGCGCACGTGTCGGGCGACATCCCGCGCGCCACGGACGCCGACGCATTCGCGCGTGAGTTGGCACGCTATCCGGAGGCGGTGCGCGGCCGCGCGTGCATCCGTGTTCTCGCCATCGCCAACCTGATCGCCGGCAGGCTTCACGCCGAGGCCTACGTCGCGGCCATCGAACTCGCCACGGACGATGGTGCGCGCCACACCGCATTGCGTCTTCAACTCGAGGCGCTGTGGGGACTCGGGCTTGTCGAGACGGCGCTCTACCGAGAGGCGCACGCGCGCTGGGTCGCTAGCCGCCCATGATGGCCTTCACCTCGGCCATCAGTGCGACGACGTCGGCGCCGCCGCGCGGCTTCGCGATCCGCCGCTGGAGCCGCGCGTACGCCTTGCCCGCCGCCGCATCGAGACCGAGCCTCTTGAGCGCCATCACGAAAAACGCCGTGTTGTCCGGTCGCGGCCAGCGCGGGTCGCGCGCGTACTCCTCCTCGCGCCGCTCGAGGACCCGGCGCGCCTCCTTGAGCGCGCCCGTTCGGTAGAGGGCGGCGCCCATGAGCGTGCCGCGTCCCGGTTGGAGCCGGCGCGCACGGCGAGTGTCGCTCATCGCCTCCCGGTACTCCGCCATGGTCGCGTCGGGCCGCAGCAGGACCGCCCACGCCCGATCCGCGAAATCGACGGGATTCTCTTCCCGCGCGCGGATCATGCGCAGCGCCTGGGTCCGTTGCTCCTCCGCCATCGGCGGCACGTGCGCGGCTACGTCGAGGCTGAACCCGATCTCGTCGAACAGCCTGCCGACAAGCGGCCTCACCGTGTCGGCCAATTCATCGCGTCGCTGCACCTGCGCCGCGTGGCCGGGCGGCGGCTCGATTTCCCACAGCCGCACCGCGTTGTCGAAACCGGCGGATGCGAATCGCGCTCCATCGGGGCTGAACGCGACCGAGCGGATCAACTCCCCGTTTCCGCGCAGCGCGAGCACGGGTTCGCCTCGCTCGACGCTCCACAATCGCACGATCTGGTCGCGTCCGCCCGAGAGCAACCGCCTGCCTGCCGGGTGGAAGGCGAGCGATGCCACGTTGCCGAGATGACCCTTCACGACACGTTTGCAAGCGCCTGTTCGCAGATCCCAGATCCGAATCGTTCCGCCGCTGTCGCCCGACGCGATGCAGTCGCCATGCACCGCCAGCGAACTCACCGACGCGTCGTGCCCGTGCAGGACAACGACATCGTCGCCACCGAGAATCCGCAGCGTGCCATCGCGGGTCGCGGCGATCACGCGGCCATCACCCAGGAATCGTGCGCAGTGCACCGCTGTCCCGACTGTGTGCATCGCCACCGGTCGCCCCGTGGCTGCATCCCATATGCGCAGGGTCCGATCGCGTCCGCCCGATGCGATGCGCGCACCGTCCGCGCTGTACGCGACGGAGTAGACGGCGTCCGTGTGGCCGAGCAGCCGCATGAGTTCGTTCCCGGAGTTCGCGTCCCATATGCGCACGGTTCCGTCATTGCCGGAGGATGCGATGCGCGCGCCGTCCGGCGAGAACGCGAGGTCGCGCAGGCGATCCTCGTGTCCGCGAAGCGTGGCGACGACATCGTGCGTGACCACGTCGAGGATC
The DNA here is from genome assembly GCA_965369495.1 of uncultured bacterium. GTDB lineage: Bacteria > Planctomycetota > PLA2 > PLA2 > PLA2 > JBCDBY01. The sequence continues at coordinate 9,112 of CBDURV010000012.1, read as the reverse complement.
CGGCCGATCGGGCTCCAGCCGCCGGTGGCGAGTGTGCGTCCGTCCGGGCTGAACGCGACGGTCTCGAGGTTGGCGTGCGCCTTCCATACGATCTGCGCGGCGCGGCGCGGCCGGGTGTCCCACGCGCGCACGCTGCCGTCCAGCGAGCAGGTCCAGGCGGTGTCGCCGTCGGGGCCGGCGACCAGTTTTTCTATGTAGCCCGCGTGGCCGATCTGTGTCGCGAGCAGGCGGCCGGTTCCCAGGTCCCAGCGGCGGATCGTCGCGTCGTGCGCAGCGGTCACTGCCTGCGCGCCGTCGTCGAGGAACAGCGCTCCGGACGCGATGCCCTGGTGGCCGCGCAATCGCACAAGTTCGCGCCCGGTCGGCAGATCGATGAGCGCGTACTCGCCATCCTCGAAGCCGACCAGCACACGTTCGCGCGGTCCCGCAGTCACGGTCTGGATGCGTGCGTCGAACCGGGCCACGGTACGCGGGTCGCCTCCAAACAGGCTGCCGTCCACGAGAGTGCGATCCCCGGTTCCGGCCAGGAACCGATCCCCGGCGAGCAGGGCGATGGCCCTGAACACGCCCGGCACGCGCGCGACGCACCGGCCGGTATCGAGGTCGAAGACCTGCACGTCTCGCGAGCCCGCGGTCACAAGCTGCTTGCCGCCGGCTCGGAAGCGGACGAACCGGTTGGGACGCGGGAGGCCACCCAGCGTGCGGACACGCTCCCCGCTGCGTGCGTCCCAGATGCGCACGGCGCCGGTCTCGTTGCCCTCGGCGATGAGCGCCCCGTCCGGGCTGAGCGCGAGCGCGAACGGGCGCGCCCAGAATCCCTTCTGGCCGGGTGCAACGTCGATGGTGAGTCGGCGGCGGCCCGACGGCAGGTCCCAGATCACGATCGTCCTGTCCTCCGACGCCGTGACCAGGGTCCGCCCGTCGGGCGCGAGCGCGAGGTCGCGCACGCTTCGTTCATGCACAGGCAGCGAGAAGCGGCTCGTGTCCGTGCCGCGCCTGAGGTAGTGCCACTCGCATCCGCGCAGCGCGGGGTCGCAGAGTTCGAGCTGACGGCGCGCTTCTCCCGCGTCGAAGCTCTTGAGCGATGCGTCCGCGGCCGCGATGCGCGTGCGGTAGGTCTCGCGCACTGCCGTTGCGCGCAGCCGATCGGACTCCGCCTTGGCCGCGCCGACGGTCCTGAGTGACTCCTGCTGTTGCAGCGTGAATGCGAGCGTGCCCCCGACCAGCGCGAACAGCGTGATCGCCTTGGCAGGGTGGCGTTGAGCCCAGCGTCGTGCACGCAGGATCGGTCCGGGCGGGCGTGCGAGTACCGGCTCGTGCAGGCGTACGCGACGCAGATCCTCCGCGAGGGCGAGGGCGGACGCGTACCGCCGGGCAGGATCCTTGTCGAGTGCCGTCAGGACCACGGCTTCCAGCTCGCTCGGGATCTCGCGATTCAGTTTGCGTGGCGCGGCGGGCTCGGTGCGCAGGATCAGGCGATAGAACTCGACCCATGTCGCACCCTCAAACGGCCGGCGCCCGGTGAGCAATTCGTAGAGCACGACGCCGAGAGCATAGACATCGGTGCGGCGATCGACGCTCTCGCCGCGAATCTGCTCGGGAGCCATGTACGCGGGCGTGCCGGCAACGTCGCCGGTGCGCGTCAGGCCCGCCTCGCTCTCGTCGTGGACGAGGCCGAAGTCGCAGAGCACCGGAGCGCCTTCGGAGTCGAGCATGATGTTGGCGGGCTTGATGTCGCGGTGGACGACACCGCGCTCATGGGCGACGTGCAGCGCCTGGGCGGCATCTTCCACGAGGCGCGCGCGCCGGAGGATCACATCGCGGCCGGGCGACGGCTGCTCCGCGATGGTTTCGCGCAGCGTCTCGCCATCGATAAAACGCATGGCGATGTACACGTGCCCGTCGGCGACGCCCGCCTCATACACGCTGCAGATGCCCCGGTGGTCGAGACGGGACGCGGTCTCGGCCTCCCGCAGGAAGCGCAGGTAGAAGATCGCCTCGCGCCCGCGGGGGGGCTGCAGGATCTTGAGCGCGACGTCGCGGCCGAGACGCGTGTCCTGCGCGAGGAAAACGGTCGCCTGCGCGCCGCGACCCAACTCGCGCACGATGCGATACCGGCCCAGTGACACCCCGGGAGTGAGCGGCGCGCCTACGCCGGTGCGCAGATCGCTGATCGCGTGCAGGGCATCCAGCGTGCCGGGCGCAGCGCCGGGATGTTCGGCGATGAACGCATCCGGCGAGGTGCCTCCCTTGTCGAGGTAGTTCTGGTACGCCGTCAGCAGCGACGCCAGTGAGCGCGTCCGGTCCACGCTCTGGCACCTCCGACATCGCGCCTCATCCTATCGGAATGGAGTCTTCCGGAGCGGGTGGGTGTTGGCCACGGGGGATTGCCCTCGTGCTACTTGGCCTCGCTCGTCCCGGCAATCGCGAAGCGAATCGTCTCGGTTCCCAGCTTGAGCGTCACCTGCGCCGTGCGGGCGCCGGTGCCCTTGGGGCGGAACTCGATTTCGAACGGCGTCGAGCCGAGCGGGGAGATGCGTCTCGCCTGGCGCTTCACGAAGCGGAACTCCTTGGCGTGCTCGCCTTCGATGGTGAGCGCCTTGCTCGAAATGGTGAGCTTGGCGCCGCCGCGGTTGAAGATCACGAACCGGCGCCGCTTGCGCTTGCCGTCCTTGACCGACCCGAACTGCGTGTGGTCGAACGCGCAGGGCGAGTCGTCGCTCGCCGCAATACGAACGCCGTTGCCCTCGATCACGATGCCGCCGACCGGCTTGGGCGGGGGGCCGTTGGTGACCCAGACCTGCACCGTTTCGCGGTCCGTCTTTGCGCCGCTTTTGACCGTCAACGCCACCTCGTAGAGGCCCGGCTTCTTGAACGTGTGGGTGGTCGTCGCCTTGTGCACCATCTTCTTCCACGCGACGGCCTTGCTCTTGGATGTCGGACTGTTGAACTCCCAGCCGCATTCCACCTTGCCGCGCGCGGGCAGCGAGCCCTTCGAGGAGACGTTGACCGTGAACGGCGCGGCGCCGACGAGCTGCTTGCACTCGATGTGCGCGAAGACGCGCGGTGCAATGGCGAACTCCACGCGCTTGGCGGCGTAGCTGTTCCCCGCGCTGCCGTCGGAGGCGATGATCGTCACCGCGACATCCATCGCACTCTTGCCGCGCGGCATCTTGAGCGTGTAGACGTTGCCCTTGAGTTCGCCCGGTTCGCCCGCGCGCTTGAAGTAGCGCACCGGTTGTCCTTCGGGATCCACGGCGTCCAGTACCAGTTTCACCGTCTTGCCCGCCTTGACGACCTGGTCCTGAAGACCGAGCAGCACCGGGCGCTTGTTGGCGTGCGGCGAGCTGTAGTTGTAGCCACCGGGCGGCGGCAGGTCGCCGCGCTTGCGGTAGACGTTGATGATGGCGGGATTGCCATCGTGCTCGCCGTTGTTCACGATCAGCGCGATGGCGGTGCGGCCCTCGGGCAGCGTCTCGTCCCACGGCACGGAGATGACCCACGTGCCGGGTGTCTCGCCGGGAACGCAGGTCGTCGCGTGGTTGCCGTTGAGCAGCTTCCAACGCACCGTCAACGGTCGGTCCGCGATGTCGTAGGACTTCGCCGTCGACACGCGCACTGTCACGTCCTGCCCCGGTTCCTGCATGATGAGCGCGGTCTTCTTGAGCTGGTATCTGCTCGTGCCGCCTTCGACTGTGATGTCGTCCAGAATCGCCTCGGGCGGGAGCACGGTCATCGACTCCGCCATGCGGATCATGGCGCGCATGTGCGCGATCTCGTCGTAGCGGTGGTACGCGATACTCAGGTTGCCGCGCTCGCTGCCCGCGTGACCGTACTTGCCGACGTGCTGCCTCTCGTCGCCGAATGCGCGGTAGGCGATGCGGTGGCGGAGCTCGTGGTCATAGGGCACCTCGAACGGCAGCGACGCCTTCCACATGTAGAGCAGCGCGGAGGGATACAGCCCCTCGCGCTTGAGCGCCAGCTTGGAAGCCGGCGGCAGGTAACCGCCCGCGATCATCATCTTCGTGATCGCCATCGTCTCGCTGTTGGACGACCCGACCGAATTGAACAGCGTCGGCACGAGCGCCAGCAGCATGTCCTTGGTGCGGTCGTGCCACTCCTCGGTGTACGAGGCGTGCGCGGGCGACGTGACGAGGCAGTCGGAAAAGTAGACCTTCTCGTAGGTCGTCGTCATCGGCACGCCGTAGCCGTTGGTGATCGTGTGGGACATGCCGGTGGTGGACTGGTGCACGAAGTTGATGCCGCAGCGCAGCAGGTCGTTCAACTTGCGGATCTCGACGAAGTGAATGATGTGGTCGAGCCCCTTGGGCCGCAGGTGCACCGCACTGTCGTCGATCGTCCGATAGGTCGGGCGGACATAGCCGTGCAGCCCCGACCAACTCGCATAGACATCGTCCCAGACGCCGGAGAACTGCTTGGGCGGAGTCGTCAGCGTTTTCCATTTGATGGGCTTGTCCTTTTGGAGCGGCCCATCCGGGTAGATGCGCTTCGCGACCGGCGTCGGCGCGAGCGTGATGGTGGCGCCCACCTTGTCCTTGCCCTTGCGAACCATCGTCTGGACGTTCTCGATCGGCGCTTCGTTGTCGCGCCAGACGCGCCACTTCGAGTTGGGGTAGTAGGGATTGTGGATCTTCGGACCGTCGGGTAGGTCTTCCACCTTCGTTTGCTGCTGGATGACGCCGAGCGCCATGAGCTTTTCGCGCGTGCGGTTGCGGCCGTACTCGGTGGCCGCGGCCTCGCTCCGCAGTGCTTCGAGCGGTTCCCGCATGGCGGCGCTCGGTCGCGCGCTCACGATCTTGCGGTACGCCGCGCGCGCGGCGAGTTCCGCCTGCCAGTGGCGCGCCTTGGAGAGCGGCGCCATCGCGTCGGTCAACGCTTGGGGGAACTTCTCCGCGATCGCCTTGCAGCGGTCGTAGCGCAAGAAGGCGCGGTCCCGTTCGACGTACGACGAGTCGCGCGCGATGGCGGCGATCGCCTTCACTTCCGCTTCGAACCAGCGCCTCAGCGACTTCAGCTCAGCGGGTGTCGATTGCACGGGAAGCGTGACCGGCTCGCGTTCGCTCACCGCGATGGCGTGTTGAATGACGCCCGTGTGCGCCGGTGTGCCGCCCGCGTGTCCGCTGCCCTGCACTTCGATGTAGCGCACATCGGCAATGACCTGCTGCATGGTGAGTGCATGCGCGCGGCAGGTGCGCCGGCGGTTCTTGAGAATCTCGTTCTTCACGAAGGCGGGCGTCTCGTTTTCGCCGGCCATGACGTAGTAGGTGCAGGGCGGGTACTGGCCGCGGCCCAGCGAAGCGGTGGTTGATGACGAGATGAGCGCGGCGGGCACGAAGGCGCCGTCGGTGCTCCGGAACTCGGCCATCGCCGAGCGCACGCCCATGCCGCCCGATGAGTGGCCATAGATGACGACGCGATGGGGGTCGATCGGCACGGTCCCCTCGGCGATCAACTCGTTGTATGCGTCCATCGTGTACATGTTGGGCGAGAGCACGATGACCGGATGCTTCGTGGTGGAGAGCTTGGCGAAGCGCTTGCACATGCCCTTGCCGGAGGCGCCGTCCTTGCCGCCGTGATAGACGATCAGCAGCGGGTACTTGCTGCCACGCTTGAGTCCGTCCGGGACGAAGATGTGGAACTCGGCGACTTCGCCGGGCGCGTGCTTTTTGAAGTAACCCTCTTTGGGCGGTTCCCCCTGCCCCTCGTGACGGACGGAGAAGGTGCCCTTGCTGACCTTCTCGCCTTTCCACGGGGATTCGTAGATTTCGGTGTTGTGGAGCGATGCGGCGTGGGCGCCGGCCAAAAAGAGCGCGCAGAAAAAGAGGGTTCGCATCGGGATCTCCGGTTGAGGGGGAGAGGCAATTCTATTCGAGCGCGGTCACGGCATCGTGGGTCGAAAGGAAGAACCGGCCGGGTGCCAGCCGGTCCGCGAATCCGACCGCATCCAATCGATCCATGACCGGCCCCTTCACCTCGGCGAAGTGCAGCGTGATTCCGCCCTCGCGGAGTTGCACGATGAGGTTCTCGAGGGTTTCGAGCGCGCCGCCATCGATGAAGTTCACCGCCGACATGATCAGCACGCAGTCGGTCACGTCGGATCGCTCCGCGATGGTCGCCAGGAGCCACTGCTCGAGGTACGCGGCGTTGGCGAAGTAGAGGCTCTCGTCGATGCGGACCGCGAGCAGATGCGGAACCGTCGCGACCTTGTGGCGTTTGACGTTGCGGAAGTGCTCGGAGTCGCCGACACGGCCGACGACGGCGATGTGGGGGCGGCTTGTGCGCCAAAGATGCAGGCCCAGCGCCACGAGCGCGCCGGCAACGATGCCCGGTTCGACGCCCAGGAAGAGCACCGTCGCGAAGGTGGCGAGCCATGCCGCGCCGTCCGCCTTGGAGTACTTCCACAGGCGCACGAACGCCTTCGGGTCGATCAGATTGGCGACCGCCACGACGATGATCGCCGCCAGCGTCGCGTGCGGGATGTCGCGGAACAGCGGTGTGAACCAGAGCAGCGTGATCGCGATCAGCGCGGCGGTGATGATCGATGCCACCGGGCTGCGCGCGCCGGCGTTGTAGTTGACGAGGGTGCGGCCCAGCCCGCCCGTGACGGGAAGCGCCCCTGTCAGCGCGGCGCCGATGTCCGCCAGCCCGAGACCGACCAGTTCGCGGTTCGCGTCGATGCGATCGCGGCGCCGACTGGCCAGCGACTTGGCGACCGCATAGCTCTGCATGAAGCCGACGAGCGCGATCGCCACGGCGCCGGCGAGCAGCGGTTTCGTGGTGCCCCAGTCGGCGGAAGGAATGGCGATGGCGGGCAGTCCGGCGGGAACGTGGCCGATCGTGCGAACCGCCGCGGAACCGCCCAGCGCGACGACGGCGCTGCCCGCCACTACGACAAGCAGCGGTGCACTCTTCGCGATCGGCGTGGCGGCGGCACTCGGCACGCCCCACGCACGCAGGCGCCCGGGCAGCCAGTTGTTGAAGAGCAGCAGCAGAGCGATGGATCCGCCGCCGATGGCCAGGGTTGTTGGGTCCGCGCTGCCCGCATGACGGATCAGCGAGTCGACCATGCCGAAGACATCTTTCGAGCGCGGCGCGTCGATGCCGGTGAGCGAGCGCACCTGGCTCAGCACGATGAAGAGCGAGGCGGCGGAGGTGAAGCCGGAGACGACCGCATGGCTCAGGAAGTTGACCAGAGACCCCATGCGCGCCAGTCCCAGAACGAGTTGCAGGGCGCCGGCCAGCAAGGCGAGCAGGATCGCCAGTTGTAGGTACTCCGCGCTGCCGGGGTCGGCCAGCGGCATGAGCGTGGAGGCCACCAGCAGGGAGATGATCGCGACCGGACCGACGGAGAGATAGCGGCTCGATCCGAACACGGCGTACAGGAGCAACGGTGCGATGCTGGCGTAGAGACCGACCTGCGGAGGCAGGCCCGCCAACACGGCATAGGCCATGCCCTGCGGCATGAGCATGACTGCCACGACCGCGCCGGCGAGCGTGTCGCCGGAAAAATCCGCGCGCCGGTACGAAGCGAACCACGCGGGCACGAATCTCATTTCAGTTCATGATGCCCGGATGCGCGGCGAGGTCGTCATCGACATAGAAGACCTGACGGCCCATGCGCGCCAGAAACGAAGCTGCCGGATCCGCGCGCTCGCCCGTCACGCAGTGCACGACGATCCGACCCTCCGGAATCTCGTCCCGGCGCGCGTGCAGGTGCGTGTGCGGGATGTTCACGGCGCCCTCGAAGTGGCCGGTGCGAAACTCCGCGCCCCGGCGCACGTCGAGGATGGTCGCTCCGCCCTCCTGCAGGCGCTGGACGTCCGTCAGCGAGACGACGGCGGTCGAGGCCAGGTCGAGGTGTCGCAGTTCGTCGGGGGAGGCGAACGCGACGACATGGTCGTGGCCGATGCGAATCAGCCGCACGGTCGCCTCTTCGACATCCTCCGGTTCCACGATCAGGACGATGCGCTGCCCGAGCGGCACCAGCGAACCCGCCACGGTCGGATAGGTGTTGTCGAGCGGCGTGTGGAGCGAGCTTGCCACGTGGCCGGTGGCGAACGCGTATCGATCCGCGCGGCAGTCGAGCAGCATGTGGTCGCCATCCGTCGATAGCTCACGGAGGTGCGCGGCGTTGATGCGATCCGGCCGCGGAATCGAGCGCAGGATCGGAGGGCCGACCTTGTTGAGCCGCTTCATGTCCGCAAAGTAGAGCGGGGGTTCGGGTTGCGCATCAAGGATGTAATCCACGAATGCGTCTTCTCCGCCGCGCGCCGCGTCGAGTGCCGGGCTAAACAGCTTCTCGTAGCCGACCGTGCTGGTCGGTACGGCGCCCAGGGCTTTCCCGCACGCACTGCCGGCGCCGTGCCCGGGCCAGATCTGGACGTGGTCGGCGTAGTCGTCGAGCAGCTGCACCGATTCGTACAGCTGGCGCGCGGAGGGTTCCATCACGTTTTTGATGCCCGCCGCCGTCTCCAGCAGATCGGGGCGCCCCAGATCGCCGACGAAGACGAAATCGCCCGAGGCGATGCCCATGACCTGGTCCGCTCCGCCGCCGCGGTCGGTCACCAGATAGGACATGTGCTCCGGCGTGTGGCCGGGCGTGTGAACCGCGCGCAGTTCGATCTTGCCGATCATGAACGTGTCGTTGTTCTTGAGGAACACGCCGTCGGCGCAGTCCTCGTTCGGCCAGAGATACTTCCAGTCCGCGTCGCCCTCGTCCGACACGTACACGCGCGTGCCGAATCGATTCGCGAACTCGCGCGAACCCGACAGGAAGTCCGCGTGAATGTGCGTCTCGGCCACGGCGACGATGCGCAGGTTTTCGGCGGCGGCGATTGCCACGTAACGTTCGATGTCGCGCTCGGGGTCGATCACGATCGCTTCGCCGGTCGCCTGGCAGCCGATCAGGTAGGCGTATTGCGCGAGGCTCGAATCGAAGACCTGGCGGAACAGCATGTTTAGCCTCCATTACTCACGAGACCCGCGGTTCTGGGCGGACCGCAGCGCCGATCTCTGCGTCTCTCGTCATCGTAGTGGAGCATTGAACACGACTTCCTCCTCGTTCCTTGATCTCGACGCTGCGTCCTCGCCC
>CBDURV010000011.1:0-20908 GCA_965369495.1 uncultured bacterium | reverse complement strand
CGTTCATCCGCCTCCTGGCTCGCCACGCTGCCGTGGTTGGCGTGCGCCTTGTTGCGTGCCGCGATGACGTTTTCGTACGCCTCCCGCTCGTGCGCCGCATAGCCCTTGACCGTGGCGACGAGGTTGGGGATGAGGTCGTAGCGTCGTTTGAGTTGGACGTCGATGTTGTGCCACGACTCGCGCAGGTGCTGCTTGAGTCGCACCAGGCCGTTGAAGGTGCCGAAGAACCACAGCAAAATCAGGACGAAGACGCCGATCCCGATGTAGAGGCCCGGTTCGGGGTTCATGAGAGGTGCTCCCTGTCCTTGCGCACGAAACGCGGCACGCGCTCAATGAAGCCATCGGCCGCGCGCAGCGTGCGTCGGATCTCCAACTGGTTCATGCGGCCGGAACCCACGCGGTAAAGACCCCACTCGCCGTTGGTGGAAATCCGAAATCCGCGCAGCGTCAGGAAGTACTCCATCATCTTCGGGTGGAGCATGTCGTAGGCGAACTTGCGATCCTTCGCCCCCACGTGCCATTTGCGGCTGAATTCGGCCGACTCGAAGTCGATGTCGTCGAAGCCGAACGCAGCCTTGAGTTTGTCGAACATTCCCTCGGGTCGGATCTCGAGGTGGCCGAGGTGCATGTCGTGTTCGAGCAGCACGAAGGTGCGGTAGTGGTGATGCGTCTGGCGACCGTTCTTGCTGTGCGAATAGGTCTCGTTGTGATGGTCAAAAAGGCGCACGGGATAGCCCTCCCACTCTCCGTCGATGACGTTGAATGCGTAGCGGTTCGAACCGTTTGTCAACGTCGAGAACTTCCCTTCGAAACGGCGCGCGATGCTGAACGGATCGTCCTCGTAGTAGCGACATCCCATGCCTGTGGCGATCTTCCGGAAGAGCTTGCGACGCTGCGCCTTGCCGTAGATGCCGGCGATCACGGCAGCAATCAGCAGGGCGATGAGAATGGGAATCAGGATTTCCATAGGGAGGGCAGCGAGATTCTACTGGGTTCGGATCAATCGTATTCACGAGGATCAGTCGCGCGCGTGCGTTGGAGAATGTACGTTTTGCGCCCGACGACCATGACCCTGCGCTTCGCCATCCTGCTCTTCTTCTCCGGTGCCGCTGCTCTCGTGCTGGAAGTCGCCTGGTTTCGACGCCTGGCGCAGGTCGCGGGCGCGACATCGGTGGCGTTGGCCGGCGTGCTGGCGGCAGTGATCGGTGGCATGGCGCTCGGGTCCTTGCTGTTTGGCCGAGTGGCCGACCGCGTCAAGAATCCAGCGCGTCTCTATGCGGCGCTGGAGGCGGGCGTGACCGTCTGCGCACTGCTCAGCCCGTGGTGGATCGACATGGCGCAACCGGTCTACGTTGCCCTGGCCGGATGGCCCTTCGCGCGGTTCTTGTTCTCGATCGCTCATCTCGCGCCGGCGGCAGTTCTGATGGGCGGCACGCTGCCGGCGGTCGCGGCCGCCCTCGACACCGCACCGGCAGAACGCGGCCGCGCCCTCGGCTGGCTCTACGCCGCCAATACCCTCGGCGCGGTCGCGGGCACGATGGCGGCGGGTTTCGTGCTCCTGCCGGGCATCGGCCTCGCACAGACCACGCGCAGTGCGGCAATCGCATCAGGCCTGGCGGCGGGCGGGGCGCTGCTCATGCGCGCCCGCACGCGCCAGGCTCGCTCGACCGCGCTGCATCCGGTGGAGCAAGGGGACGCGCGCACCGCCATCCGCCTCTTCGCACTTTCGGGGTTTCTCGGCATGGCGGCCGAGGTGGGGTTCACGCGTGGACTCGTGCTCGTCTTCGGTTCCTCCACCTATGCGTTCACCACGGCGCTGGCGGTGTTCCTGCTCGGCATCGGTTTGGGGGGGGCGCTGGGGGCCGCGCTGCTGCGCCCCGATCGCAACGCGCTGCGCTGGCTGGGTGCGATCGTCGTTTCGACCGCCGCCCTCTTCTCGCTCGCCGCACGCGCCATGTACCTGTTGCCGCGCCTCTATCTCGAGGCATACGTCCGCTGGGGCGACGCGTTCGACACGGGGCTCTGGCTGCGTTTCGCGCTGGCGGCGGTCGTGCTGCTGCCGGGGGCGATCGGTCTGGGCATGGCGTTTCCGTTCGCCGCGCGCCTGGCCGCCGAGCAGAAGGCGGGCGCCGGCACCGGCAGGCTCTATGGCTGGAACACGCTCGCTTCGATTGTCGGCTCGACGGTCGCCGTCTTCGTGTTGGTGCCCATGCTCGGCATGCACTACGCCGTGGCGGGAGTCGCGTTGGTTGTCGGCGTGGCCGCGTGGCTGCAGGTGCGGCGGCGCTGGACCCTCGCGCTCGTCGCGCTCATCCTGCTGGGCCTGGTCCCTCCGCGTGAAACGGCGCGTGAACGGTTGCTGATGGGCATCTACTACGCGCCCGGCCGCTACCTGCGTGACGGCGCCATCGATGAGCAGGCGTGGGACGACGGCGTCGATCTGCCGGTCACGCGCTACGGCCGCGAGGCGACGGTGAGCCTGTTTCGCTGGTACGGGCCGCTGAGCGTGCTTGTGGACGGCAAGGCGGTTGCGACCGCGCAGAGCGTGACTGACGTGCAGCACCTCGAACTGCTGGGCCACCTGCCGATGGCGCTGCGCCCCGATGCGGCGCGGGTGCTGGTGGTGGGACTCGGACTCGGTACGACCTATCGCGCCGTCGAACAACACGCGAAAGGCAATGTCGTAGTCTGCGAAATCGAAGAAGCGGTCGGCGAAGTCGTGGCGCAGATCGGCGTGAAACCCAAGACGCTGGTGGTGCAGGACGCGCGCCTCTATCTGAAGCGCGGCGGCGAGCGCTTCGACGTGATCACCTCCGATCCGATTCACCCGTGGGTGCGTGGCGGAGGCGACCTCTACACGCGCGAGTATTTCGAGCTCTGCAAATCGCGCCTCGCGCCCGGCGGCGTGATGTGCCACTGGCTGCCGCTCTATCAGATGGGCTTCGAAGACGTGCGCGCGGTGGTTCGCACCTTTTGCGAAGTGTTTCGCACCGATCTCTACTTCGCCGGCACCGATCTTGTGCTCTTGGGCAGCGCCGGCGAGAGCGTTCCGCGGCCTCCCGCCGGCGCGACGATGTTCGGCGAGGAGTTGTCGGCGCTGCGCGTCGCCGGCCACGACGCGCTGGTCGCGACCACGGCGGACGCGCCGCTGCTGCTCGAAGACGCACTGCGCCTCGAATACTCCACGCCGCGACACCTCGACAGTTCCGAATTGGCTGAATCACTGCGCTGGGTTCGCTCGCTCTGGAGCGATCCCCCGACCCCCTACGACGCGCTGCTGAGTGCACAGGAGGCGGCCGCGACCGGTGACGGCGCCAGGCTGGGGGATGAGTTGGCAAGGGCGCTGCGCGAGGCGCCGCAACACGTCTTCACGCGGCGCTACGCCGGGGAGACGTACCTGTCGGCGGCTGGCCAGTTCGGCAGCGAGGGGTTCCTGCGCAAGGCGAAGGAACTGCTGGGCGACGATCCAAGACTGATCGGCGTAGAAGCGGATCTGCGCGCCGAGCAAGGCCGGCGCGCCGAAGCCGCCGCCCTCTACGAGCGACTCCTGAAGTTGCAGCCCGATAACAAGTACGCCCAACGCCGCCTATCCCGCGTTCGTTAGTCTTCCCAGGCTTGGTCGATGGTTACGGTGTCGCGCATCGACTGCTCGGTGTAGAGATCGTAGTAACGCCCGCGTTCAGCCAGCAGGTCGGTGTGTGTGCCCTGTTCCACGATCTTGCCCGCGTCGATGACCAGGATGCGATCGGCGGCGCGGATGGTGGACAGCCTATGCGCGATCACGAAGCTCGTGCGACCGCTCAACACGCGCGCGAGCCCCTCTTGGATGACGCGTTCCGTCTCGGTGTCGATCGACGACGTCGCCTCGTCCATGACCAGTAGCCGCGGCCGCTTCAACACGGCACGCGCGAACGAGACGAGCTGCTTTTCGCCAAGGCTGAGTTGGTTGCCGCCCTCGCCCACCGCCGTGTCGTAGCCCTTTTCCAGATCGGTAATGAACTCATGCGCGCCGGCCAAGCGTGCGGCCGCGTGGATCTCCTCCTCGGTCGCGTCGAGCTTGCCGTAGCGGATGTTCTCGGTGATCGTGCCGCGGAACAGATGCGGCTGCTGGAGCACGATGCCCAACTGCGACTGGAGCCACAGCAAGCCGCGCTCGGTGTAGTCGATGCCGTCGATCAGAATGCGCCCCTCGGTCGGCTCGTAGAAACGGCACAGCAGATTCACGAGGGTCGATTTGCCGCCGCCCGTGGCCCCAACAAGCGCGATCGTCTTACCCGGTTCCACCGTGAGGTTGAGACCCTCGATGACCTTCTTGCCGCCGCGGTACGCGAAGCTCACGTTCTCGAACTGGATGTGGCCCAGCTTGTCCGGCATGCCGTCGGGAGCGAGGCCCTCGCCATACGGCCCCTTCGCCAGGGCCGCGAGCGCCGACTCCGTGTCGCGCACCTCCGGCACCGTTTCGATCACGCCGAGTACGCGCTCGGCCGACGCCTGTGCCATCTGCATTTCCGCCACCCACGCGGAGAGTTCCTGCACCGGTTGGAAGAACATGCGCGCGTAGTACATGAACATCACGAGCGTGCCGATGTCGATCGCCCCGTCGCCCACCTTGACGCCCCCATAGGCGAGCGCGCCACCCACCGCCAGGCTGCCGATGCAGAGCACCAGCGGCAGGTAGACGGCGCTGAAGAGCGCGTTGCGCACGGAATTGGACTGCATCTCCGCCGCGAGGTTGTCGAAGTCGGCCAGGTTCTCCCGCTCGCGCACGAAGACCTTGGTGGTGCGGACGCCGGTGATGCCTTCGTTGTAGGTCGCCGTGATCTTGGAGTTGATCTTGCGCACGACGCGCGACGTTTTGAGGATGCGCTTTTGAAAGAACACGCTCGTGAAGAACAACAACGGCACGGCGGCGAGCACCGTCAGCGCCAGCGCGGGGTTGATCACCAGCATCACGATCGTGATTCCGATCATCAGGGTGCCGCCCCAGATGAAGTCCATCACGCCCCACGCGAGGATGTTGGACAACCGCTGGCAGTCCGACGTGAGGCGCGCCATGAGCCAACCCACCGGCCGCACGTCGTAGAACGAAAACGACAGTTTTTGCAGATGCACGAACGCATCGCGCCGGATGTCATGGCTGACGTGCGTGCGGATCTTCGCCGCCGAGCGGATGAAGCCCCAGATGGCGATACTGATGCCCACGCTGAGAGCAAAAAACGCCCAGCCGTAGGGAGCCAGATTCGTCTCGCCCCGCTCCACCGCGCTGATCAGGCGGCCCGTCAGGAGCGGGAAGCAGAGATCGGCCACCGCAATGCCAAGCGCCGACAGCGCGAACCACTTCGCGGTGGTCCGGTAGTGCAGCGTGTAGCGCAGCAACTTTTTCCAGATGCCGAAGTCGACCTTCTGCGCCTGGTCGATCTCGATCGCGTCGTAGTTGCTCATGCCGACTCGGCTTCCTTGAGGTCGCGCTCGAGTTCCGCCTCGAGCATGCCCTGGATTTCCCAGAGGCGCCGGTAGGGTCCTTGCTCCTTCAATAGCTGTTCGTGCGGGCCTTGCTGGACGAGGCGTCCGTGGTCGAGCACGAAAACGCGGTCCGCAAGGCGCGTCGAGCTGAGTCGATGCGCGATGAGGATCGTGGTCTGTCGTCCGCGCCGTTCGGACAGCGCCGCGAGAATCTGCGCCTCGGTGCGCGTGTCCACCGCACTCAGGCTGTCATCCAGCACGAGTATCGCGGGCTTGCGCAGCAGCGCACGCGCGATGGCGACGCGCTGGCGCTGACCGCCCGAAAGCGTCACGCCCCGCTCGCCCACCATCGTCTCGTAACCCTTTTCGAAGTCCTCGATGCTGCCGTGAATACAGGCCGCGCGCGTGGACTCCTCCACCTCGGAATCCGCCGCTTCGCGATGGCCCAGCACGACGTTCTCGCGCAGCGTCTTGGAGTACAGGAACGGATCCTGCAGCACCATCCCGAAGCCGTTGCGCACCGCCTGCCGATCGAGCGTGTTGAGTTCGCGGCCGTCGAGTCGAATGGAGCCCTCGGTGTAGTCGTAGAGGCGTACGAGCAGATGCATGAGCGTCGACTTGCCCGCGCCCGGAGGACCCAGGAAGGCGACCGTCTCGCCCTTGCGAATGGAGAGGCTGAGGCCGTTGAGAACCGGCGAGCCTTCCCCGTACGCGAAGTGCAGGTCCTCGATTTCGATCGCGCCCGCCGGCGCCGTCTCCGGCTTGGCGTCGCGCGACTCCTCTTCCACCGACAGGATCTCCTGGATGCGCCCGATGGCCACCGTCGCCTTGCCGCTGTCGGCAATCACGCGCCCGATATGTCGAATTGGCCAGATGATGTCGCGCAGAATGAGCCAGAAGAACATCCACGTGCCGAGCGTGATCGAGCCACCGATGACCGACAGCGCCCCGCCGACGAGCACGATGCCCATCTGCATGAAGCAGACGAAGTCCGAGAGCGCCCAGTAGTTGCCCAGCTTGTTGATGAGCGTGTGCTCCAGGTCGCGGAACTCGGCGTTGCGCTCGGCGAAGCGATCGATCTCGAACTGCTGCCGCGCGAAGGCGCGCACGACGCGAATCCCGGTGAGGTTTTCCTGAATGACGCTCGTAAGCCGCCCCTCCGCTTCGTCCGCCTTGAGGAAGAGTTTGCGCACACGCATGAAAAAACGCACCGCGAAAAAGACAATCAACGGCACGAGGCAGAGCGTGACCAGCGTGAGCTGAACGTCATGCACGAGCAGGTAGGGCAGCGCGACGAAAAAGAGCAGCGTCGTGTAGCCGATCTGAATCACCTGCGTCGCCAGAAAGACGCGCACCGTCTCGACGTCCGACGAACAGCGCTGTACGAGGTCGCCCGTGTCCGCCTTGTCGTGGTACGTGCACGGCAGCTTTTCGAGATGCTCGTAGAGGCGATGCCGCAGCGTGCGCACGATGCCCTCGCTGGCGATCGCCGCCCAGCGCCCGCGCAGGTAGAGGCAGACGCCGTGCATCGCCGTCAGGCCGACAATCGCCAGGCCCGCCCAGATGAGATCCCCGGGCAGATCGAGCGAGCCATTCGTAAGGCCGTCGATCGTCGTCTGCACCACCTTCGGGATGGCGAACAGAAAGAGGATGCCGACCAAAGCGGCGCTGATGCCGGCGGCATAACGCAGGCGCTGCCCCTCGGTCAGATCCCACAGAATTCGTTTTGCGTTGCCTTGCACGACTGTATTCCGTCCCCGTCGAAGTGGACTTGAACTGTGAATTGCGGCGCGGGTTCGGTCGCGGCGGAGAACAAACGAAAAAACCCGCTCGATGCTGAGCGGGTTCCCATCTGGTTAAACAACTGGCGGTTGAATAACCGAGGCGGTACCTGCTCAGGCCTTAGGGGGTGGACCCCTTGGGGATGTAGATCAGGTTCCGGTTCATCTCGTATTCCTAGTGTCGCTATCCTCTTCCTGCTCCGGAGGATAATCGGGGGGTGCGGGGGCGCAACCCCGAAACTTGGGATCGAGCGCTTCTTCCAGCGTGATTTTTGCGAGTGCGTGCAGGGCGCGCGGCATTGCGAGATCCAGCGTCCGTCGCAGTCCCGCCGCTTCACCGGTGCATCCGAGCGCATCCATCGCCGCCGCAATCGCCTCGGCGGTGCCCAGCATGCCGGGGCTCGGCTGTTCGCGCAAAACCCAGCGCGGAGCGGTTCCGGCGGGCAGCGTGACTGCGCGACAACCGCGCAACGGGTGCAGTTTTCGGTACATGCGACGCGCTTGGCGCCAGGTCGCGTCGAGCACGACGAGGCGGGTGCCGGGTTCGAGGTCCGCGGGCGAGATTTCTTGCGCCTGCGGCACGGGATAGAGCAGCAGGCTGGGTCCATCGCCCGCCAGCGCCGCCTCGATCCGCGGGTTGGAGGTGCCCTCGTAGATGATTCGCTGCGAGGGTTCCAGCGCGGCGGCGGCGATCGTGCCGGTGTTGGAGACGCTGCGCACTTCGGAGCGATGCTGGATCAATATCAGCTCTAACGGGATCTCGACCCGTTCGATCATGTCGCAGACACAAAGCGTGGGCGGCAACCGGCAATCGGCGCAGCGTCGGCTTTTGCTGTAGTCCGCGGGATCCACGCGGTTCACCCTACTCGGGCAGGCGAATCTCGACCGGCCCGTCGCGCGGTGTGACCGTGTGTTCGTTGCCGTTGACCCAGACAGGCACGTCTTCATCCTGCCGCGTGAAGCCCGGAATCGCAAACCGGCCGTCGCTGTCCGTCGTCACGCTCTCGACAAGGTTGCCGGCGACCGGGCGCGAGCGCATGAAATCGACACGCACGTTGCCGGCACCGCGCCCGGTTCCGTCCACGACACGCCCGCGCAAGGGCACCGCTGCCGGCAACTGAAGCCGCAGCGGCGCAGTCTGTTTGCCCTCCGTCACGGGAATCGCGACGCGCAACAGGCGCGGATGCCCCCCACCGTGCACGAGCAGATCCCAGCTTCCGGGTCGCAGGCCCCGAACCCGGAACCGGCCGTCCGCACCCACCCGTGCGCCGAGTCGCGGCGCCATGACGGCGTTCGCGAGAGCGTGGAACTGCTCGTCTCGTGGGTCGTGCGGTTCGACGGCGACCATGGCGCCGGTCGCCGGCTTGCCGTCGGCCGTGCGCACGGTGCCCGTGAGTTCCTGCGGCGGTTCGATGACGATCTCGCCGAGCTCGCGCACTTCGGACGCCTGCAGTCCGGCGAACGTCAACTCGTGCGCCAGCGCGCCGTGGAGCCAAAACGTCACGCTTCCGGTCTCGCCTGGCGCAATCTCGAAGAACTCCACCCAACCGTCGTAGCTCGAACGCATCGAGTGCATGTCGCTTGCGACAACTAGTTCGTTCGGAATGCGGCGATCGCTCCGGACCACCACCAGCACGCGCCGCCTGGGTTTGCCGTTGCCGTCGATACAGCGAAGGCGAACGGTTGCCGGACGCACCATGCGTGCCTGAATCTGTTGCGTCGCACCGTCCTTGTCGGGGTGCCCAATCTGCCCCTCCCATTTGGCATAGCCCTCGGCATGCACGATGAGCGTGCGCCGCACGTTGCGATCCCAGGGCAGCGAGTCGATCTCGAAGCGACCTTGCGCGTCGGAACGCTGGTCGAGAGCCCACGGGCGTGGCGCCGTTTGAAGCGCGAACCACGCATCGGCAATGGGCAGCTCCGTGACGTCGTCCACCACGGTGCCCTGGACGGTCAGCCCCCGGCCGATTTCGATCCGCACGATGCCCGGGATGTGGATCGCGTGGTCGCTGATCATCTCTCCGGCGGCGGGGCGCGCCAGTACCTGCGCCGGGCCCGCCGGCGTGCTGCGAAACCGGGCGCGCCCATCGGGTCCGGTGTTCTCGACGAACACATAGTGACCGTCGTTCAAATGCACTTCGACTTCGGTATCCGGAATCGGCTCGCCGCTTCCCGCCCGGACCAATTTCACCACGAGCTCGGTCCCCTGACGCGGCACAACAATGACGAACGGCTCCTCGATCGGAGGCACGCGCACCAGGGCGGAACGCCACGGATCGTGGGCGGCCTCGACCCGCAGGTTGAAGAACCCACCGCGCACCCACTCGACGCGAAACCAGCCGTCTTTGTCGCTGGCCGCCGCCGAACGGAACACCGCGTCGTTGCCGACGATCCAGCGCGTGAAGTCGTCGAACGGCGACGATCGCAGGACCAACCGCGCCCCGGAAACCGGCTGGCCGTCGTCCCAGACGACCCGCCCCTCCAGGAAGCGCCGCTCGACCAGGTCGGTCTCCGGACCGCGGTAGCTCGTGATGAGTTGTGGTGGCCGCGATGCCGGCGCTTCGGTGACGCCGTCGGCGGTTTCGCGGGGCGCGCTTTGCGGAACGCCGCGCGAGCGCGGGTCCTCCATCGTGCGCGGGACGCCGCGCGGCGTCGTGTCGCCGCGCCAGAACAGCAGGCATACAAGCGCGACGGCAAACAGAATCAGCACTTTCCGAAGGTTCATCGCGTACCTTTGACGACATCGTGGACCGCAAGACGAAAAAATCCATCCAGCAACTCACCCACAAGATTCACAATTTGGAGCAGCAGCTCAAGGGCGCCAAGGCGGACGAGGACGAGCCGGGCCAGGTTGTGAAGCTCGAAGGCGAGCTGGCGACCGCCCGCAAGAAGCTGCACGACCTAAAAGATGGCTGATCTCCGTCTCCTCAACGTCATGCAGGACGTCGGCGAGTCCGACGAGTCGCTGCGTGAGCGCTCCTGCAAGCTGATCGGCATCGATCCTGGCGAACTGCGCGGCTTCCGCATTGCGCAGCGCTCGGTTGACGCACGCCGCCGCCCCCCGCGCTTTGTCTGTCACGTGGACCTCACCATCAACGACGGCACCAAGACGCAGGCGATGGCGCGCATGCGCAAGAAGAACCGTCTGCGGGAGGCGCCGGCGCAAGGCAGTCTCACGCTGGAGCGTGTGTCGGAGGGGGTGCGGGGGACCCACGCGGTGGTCGTCGGCTCGGGGCCTGCCGGGCTCTTCGCCGCGCTCGCCCTCGGGCGCAACGGCGTACGCGTGACGCTCATCGAACGCGGCGAACGGCTCGAAGAACGCGGCCCGAGACTGGTGCGTTTTCATCGCACGCGGGTGCCCGACCCCGAGACCAACCTGCTCTTCGGCGAGGGCGGCGCGGGCACCTACTCGGACGGCAAGCTCTACACGCGGGTGGACCATCCGCTGGAAATTCCCATTCTGGAGGAACTCATCGCCTGCGGCGCGCCCGCCGACATCGTCTTCGATGCGCGCTCGCACATCGGCACCGATCGGCTGCACAGGCTGCTGCCCCTGCTGCGGGCCAAGCTGGAAGATGTCGGCGTCACGTTTCAGTGGAACACGCGTCTGGACGGCGTCGTCACCGACGGCGACCGCATTCGCGCCGTCGAAACCTCGCAGGGCGAAATCGGCTGCGACTGGCTGGTCCTCGCGCTCGGCCACTCGGCGCGCGACACGTGGAAGGTGCTCAAGGACCAGGGGATCGCGTTCGAGGCGAAGCCCTTCCAGTTCGGCCTGCGCATCGAGCATCCGCAGGAACTCATCACCCGCGCCCGCTACGGCGAGGGCGAAATCGCCGACAGCCTCGGCCCCGCCGCCTACAGCGTTGTCGCGCGCGCCAAGGGGGACATCGCCGCCTGCCACTCGTTTTGTATGTGCCCGGGCGGCACGATCGTGGCCAGCGTGAACGAACCGCGCCGCCTCTGCACGAATGGAATGAGCAACTCGCGGCACTCTTCTGCCTACGCCAATGCGGGGCTGGTGATGACCCTCGGACCCAACGACTACGGCAAATTCGGGCTCGGTCCGCTGGCCGGCGTCTCCTTTCAGCGCCACTACGAGGAGGCGTTTTTCCTCGCCGGTGGCGGGGATTACACGGTTCCCGCGCAGCGGGTTTCCGACTTCTTGGCGGGCCGCGACACCGCTGGAGAGCTGAAAACCAGCTCGATTCTGGGCACGAAACCCGCCCGCCTCGACGAATTGCTGCCCGGCCGCGTGCGCGCCGCCATCGCCCGCGGCATCGAGGCATGGGAGAGCCGTATTCCCGGTTTTGCGGGGGATGCGGGCGTACTCGTCGGCGTAGAGTCGCGCAGTTCCGGCCCCGTGCGCATGCCCCGTGACGAGGAGTCGCGCCGGGCTCAGGGCTTCGTAAATCTCTTCCCGGTCGGGGAGGGCGCGGGCTATGCCGGGGGCATCATGAGCGCCGCTTTGGACGGTGCCCGATCGGCGCACGCGTTGCTCGCTGGCCTTTCGGTGTAGAACTTTGGCGGGTCGAGGCTCGCCCGGAGCTAGCCGATTACCTCAAGAGAACTCATGACCAAACGCCTCGTCATCGTCGAATCGCCCACCAAGGCCAAGACTCTCAAGCGCTTCCTCGGGCCGGACTACATCGTCGAGTCGAGCGTCGGCCACGTGCGCGACCTCCCGCAGTCCGCCTCCGAGATTCCCGAAAGTCTCAAGAAGGAGAAGTGGACGCGGCTGGGCGTCAACGTCGAGGAGGACTTCGCGCCGCTTTACGTCGTTCACCCGGACAAGAAGAAGAAGATCCGCGAGTTGAAGGCGCTGCTCAAGGGTGTCGATGAACTCTTGCTGGCGACTGATGAGGATCGCGAAGGCGAGGCGATCAGCTGGCATCTGCTCGAGGTGTTGAAGCCCAAGATCCCGGTCCACCGCATGGTCTTCCATGAGATCACCAAGGCGGCGATTCTCGATGCGCTCAAGCACACGCGCGAACTTGACGTGAACCTCGTCAGCGCGCAGGAGGCGCGGCGCATTATCGACCGCCTCTACGGCTACGAGGTCTCGCCGATTTTGTGGCGCAAGATCGCGCCGCGTCTTTCCGCCGGCCGCGTGCAGAGCGTGGCGGTCCGTCTGGTGGTCGAACGCGAAGTGGAGCGCATGCGCTTTACGGCGGCCAGCTACTGGGATCTCGAGGCGACCTTCGAGACCGCCAAGGGAGAGACCTTCCCGGCGCGTCTGCATTCGCTCGACGGCCAGCGCGTGATCGCCGGCAAGGACTTCGATCCGGACACCGGCAAGCCCAAGAAGGACGGCCTGGTCTGGCTCAGCGAAGAGGACTCCGCCGCTCTTTCGGCCGGTCTCAAGGGCGCTCCGTTTTCGATCCTCTCCGCGCAGGAAAAGCCGCTCACCCGCTCGCCCGCGCCGCCGTTCACCACGTCGACGCTGCAGCAGGAGGGCAACCGCAAGCTGCGCTTCGACGCCAAGCGCACCATGCGCGCCGCCCAGCGCCTTTATGAGAACGGTTTCATCACCTACATGCGAACCGACTCGGTGGCGCTGTCGGCCGAAGCGCTGCGCATCACCCGGGAAGCGATCGTCGCCAAGTATGGACAGGACGACCTGCCGGCCGAGCCGCGCTTCTATAAGAACAAGGTCAAGAACGCGCAGGAAGCCCATGAGGCGATTCGTCCCGCCGGCGACACCGTGCGCTCCATCGAAGAGGTGGCGCGCTCGCTGGGCGCCGACGAATCGAAGATCTACGAACTCATCTGGAAGCGCACGCTCGCCTGTCAGATGAAGAACGCCATCGGTCGGCGCATGACGCTGCAGGTCTCCGGCAAGGCGGGCGCGCGCGACGCGGTATTCCAGGCTTCGGGCCAGGTGATCGATTTCCCCGGTTTCCTGAAGGCATACGAAGAGGGCCGCGACACGCCGCGCGATCGCGATTTGCTGCTGCCTGCGGTGGCCGAAGGCGACGGCGTCAAGCCGATCGAACTCGACCCGGTCGAACACGCCACGACGCCGCCCGCGCGTCTTACCGAGGCATCGTTGGTCAAGGCGCTGGAGGAGTCGGGCATCGGACGCCCGAGCACCTACGCCTCGATCATCGACACCATCGAGCGGCGCGAGTACACCTTCAAGAAGGGCAACGCGCTCGTGCCGACCTGGGTCGCGTTCGCCGTCGTGCGACTCATGCGCGACCACCTCGGCGACCTGATCGACATCGACTTCACCGCCCGCATGGAAGACCGACTCGACTCGATCTCCCGCGGCGAGCACGAAGCGCTCCCCTATCTGCGCGAGTTCTATCACGGCACCGGTGCGAACGGCACGAGCGGCTTGCGGCCGCTGCTCGACGAGAAGGTCGAGGAGATCGACCCGCGCACGGTCTGCAGTTTTGAACTGCCCGGCAGCGACATCACGGTGCGGGTCGGCCGCTACGGTCCGTTCCTGTCGCGCGACGAGGCGACCGCCCCGATACCCGATGGGACGTGTCCGGACGAGCTGACTGTGGAGCGCGCCGAGGAGTTGTTGAAGGTCGGCAAGCAGGCGACCGAACCGATCGGCCAGCACCCCGAGACGAACGAGCCGGTCTACGTGAAGACGGGCCGCTTCGGTCCCTATGTCCAGTTGGGCGATCCCGACCCCGAGGACAAGAAGAAGAAGCCGAAGATGGTCTCGCTGCTCAAGGGCATGACTCCCGATGAGCTCGATTTCGCGACCGCGCTCAAGCTGCTTGAGTTGCCGCGCCTGCTGGGCACCGACGCCGAAGGCAAAGAGATTCGCGCCTACCTCGGCCGCTACGGCCCGTACATCAAGCGCGGCAGCGACTCGCGCAGCCTGACACCGGATGACGATCTGCTCACGCTCGGCCTCGAGCGCGCGCTTGAACTGCTCGCGCAGGAAAAAAAGCGCGGACGCGGCCAGGCGGCGGAGCCGATCAAGGTCTTCGAAAAAGTCGAGGAACTCGACGGCAAGGACATCAAGCTGCTCAAGGGCCGCTACGGTCCCTATGTCTCCGACGGCGAGACCAACGCATCGCTGCCGCGCGATTTTGAAGACCCGACGACGCTGACCCTCGCCCACGCGCTGGAACTGCTCGAGGCGCGCCGCAAGGCCCCCAAGCGGAAGAAGAAGGCGAAGAAGAAGGCCGCCAAGAAGAAGGTGGCCAAGAAGAAAGCGTCGAAGAAGAAGGCCTCCAAGAAGAAGGCCTCCAAGAAGAAGGCTAGCGACTCATAGGAACGTCGAGGCGCACTTTCTCGTGCGCCGCGATTGTGACGCTGCGTTCTTCCGGCCCGAACCCGGGCAGGTAGAGAGTGAAGTGGTACGAGCCCGGTGCTAGCCCCATCGGGCGCCCGTCGCGCGCCAGGAAGCGGCCAATCATCTTGCCCGCCTTGCGCTTTGCGGGATCGTACTCCCGCAGCTCAACTTCGATTTCGGTGAGCCGGTTGCCCGCCTTGTTCGTGGCGTGGATCGACACCTCGCCCCACGGCGGGTAGTGGACGACAACGGGCGTCCTGCCGGCGGGGCCTAGTTGAGCCGTGGCGGGTTCGCTCCATACGTTGACGTGAATCTTGAGCGCGACCTGGAAGCGACCCGCGGGCAGGTTGTCAAACGCCCATGCGTCGCCCCCGAGCGCCCTGCCGAAGAAGAAATTCCACTTCCACTTTCCCCCGACAGACACGCGCAGGAACCGGCCTTCCGAGATCGGGGGTAGCGTCATGGATGCACGCTCGTGGACCGTCAGGGATCCCACGTCAGGATTCAGACGCACCAACGCGACTTCGTCCGGTTTGGCCGCCGATCCCATGGGCCGCAGAGAGACGGTTGCGCGTGCCGGCCGGTAGGCGAGCTCACTCGAAACCGAGAGCTCGAGCTCTTCGGTGGCCTTCGCGGTTCCCTCCCACCAGACGACTCCGATGTAGAAATCGCTGTGCTGCGGGGACGGCATGGCCTGAATCCATCCGCTGCCAAACCCGTGGTACTTCACGCTGGGGTCGTTAGGCCGTATCTGCACGAAGGGCACGCGAATCGGTTGGCCTGTCGTCTTGTCCAGCAGGCGCAGGCGGAACTCGCGCGCCGGGAAGACGACGAGGCTGACGGGGTTGTCCGGGCTGCGTGGATCCACCGTAACGCTGATCGGTTGAATCCAGCCGGGCGCCTGTGCGCGCAATTCGTAGTCGGCTTCCGGCGAGAGCGTGAACGTGAATTCGCCCTTGTCGGATGTCGTCTCGCGCGACCACGCTGGGCCCCCGGGCACGATCACCCCCCGCGACGGCGCATCGACCGGTAGGCCGGATGGAATCGCGACCACGTCGATGCCGCCCACCGGTTCGTGGCCGCTGGTCCACACCGTGCCGCGCACATCGACGCCGCCCGTGAGTGCGATGTGCGCGTTTCGCTCCACGACCCGCGCCAGTGCGGGGAGGCAGCCGCGAGCGGCGGCGCGAACGACCAGTTCGCGTTCCGCCGACTCGCGTGGCACCGGCAAGTACGCGCATCCCGTCGTGTCGGTGCGCGTGCGCGCCAGGGTCTTCGTGGTAGCCACGCGCGCGCCCGGCTCGCGATCGAGTACGCGCAGTTCGAGTTTGGCGTCCGCGACCGCTTCGCCCGTGGGCCCCGTCACGGTCACGAAGACCCTGTCGGTCGATTCGCCGGGCGGGGGACGGTCGGGGTGCGCGGCCTCCCCATGCAGCCGGTCGATCTCCCCGCGAATCGCGCGCTGGCGATCCTGCGCCCCCGAAAGCCACATCAGGAGCGCGACCAGCCCCACCGTGCAGGCCAGGACGCAGATCGTCGTCGCGCGATTTGAGCCGCGTTCCTCCATATGAGCGCGAGTCTACCCGTCGACGGCTTTCTTCCGGGCCATGGCGGCAATCTTCGCCTCGGTCACACGTTCGCCGTGCGTCGTCCCGCCGCGCGTCACGATGCATCGAAAGCTATCGCGGTCAAAAAAGGGAGGCTCGAACCAATGGTCCGAGCCTCCCCGCGTAGGAGTCTGAGGCGATTAGCCTTCGGCGGGCAGTTTGACCAGCACAAGCATGCCGATCTGCGCCGCGCCTTCTTCCTCGCCCAAATGGGACGAAGCGAAGCGGAAGACGCCCATCGAGCCGTCTTCGCTGAAGTAGCCGGTGATCAGGGCGTCTTCAAGTTTGAGGCTCGCCTTGCCGTTGGTGCCGTCGAAAGTGACGGTTCCTGTGGCCGAGTCGGCTGAATCCTCGGTCTGGATCTCGGAGCCGAGATCGTTGTCGACCTCGCGCACGGTCTCCTGAATGACGAGGGAAATGTCACCCTCGTTCACGGTCAGGATGCTCCCGTGGAGGCGAGCGATCGAGCTGGAGCCCGACTTGTCGTAGCGCTTGAAGATCGCCATGACCTGATAACGAGAGCCGTCGAGCACCGGGTTGCTGGTGCCGAGTTTCACGCCCACCAGGATGCCGTGCTCGCTGAGGTCGGTCTGGTTCTCCACCGCGCGCGCCAGCAACATCTTGCCGCCGTTGGCGAACACGCCGCTCACCGTCATGTTCACGTCGCCGGTGGCAACCGTGAACGCGCCGTTAGTGGCGTTGAGGGTGTAGTCGTTGGTCTCGTCCCCGTCGTCCTCGCCGATCGGGTCGTTGGGTCCTTCGCCCGTCGCGATCCAGGCCACATCCGCCGAGAGCGAATTGGGGAGCGGCGTGCGCCAGATCGAGATGATGTCGGCGGTCGAATCGATCGTGCCCGCGTTGCCGCTCGTCTTGGAGAACGTGAGCGTGCCGATATCGGTGTACGCCTCGCGCACACCGTCGTTTTCGTGCAGCTCGCCGATGCTGAGATAGCCGAATACGCTGCCGTCGAGGGCGTCGTTGCTGAGCGCCTCCTGACGGACCACGAAGGTCAGCGAGTTGCTGAAGTCGCGGCGCAGGGTGCTCGACAGGTCGATCTCGGTGTCGTTGTTCATGAGCGGATGGTCGGACTCCTCGTTGAGAAGCGAGCCGACGAAGACATCCGTCGCGATCGGGTGGAAGCTGTGCAGCTGCGCCTTTTCGACGACGCCGATGTCACCACCCTGTTCCTGCTCGATCTCCTCATAACGCGGCTGGACGAGCAGCAGCTTGCCGGACGCCGGGTACTCGAAGCCCCAGGAGATGTTCTCCGCGAAGGTCTCCGTCTCGGAGCTACGGAAGTAGTTCACGCCACCGTTGCCGTTGGAGCTCGCGTAGAGCTCCGAGTCGGTGTCAGTGATAACCAGTCCCGAAAGCGTGCCGTTGCCGCCGGTGTTGCCGGTCAGCATGAGCGTGCCGATGCTCGCGTAGAACGAGTGGCTCGGCGACGAGCTGATTTCGTAGGAGAACTCGACGAGGTGGTAATCACCCGTGAGCTGTGTGGCGTCGCCGGCGGCGTCGTTGGCAGCCTCGACCAGCGGCGCGACAGCTTGGCCGGCCTCTTCGTCGATCTCGTCGATGGCAGCCTCGATGCCCTGTTGGCCATCGATTTCGACTTCGCTGAGCAGCGCGAGCAGCGCCTGCACCTCGGTCTGGCTGACATCGGCGAGCGTGTTCGTGTCCTCGGTCAGCCTACGCAGGACGTATTCGCTGCCGGGATCGATGTCCGTCGTGGACGAGACGACCTGCGCGCGCAGGCCATCCGCCGCGCCACCGACGACGCGCACGATCAGGTTGGGCCCGAACGATACGCCCTCGGGCAGCTCGATGTCGAAATTGCCGTCGAGGTCGGTCGTCGCCGTGGCGAGCACCGGGTCGATGGCAATGCCGAGATCATCGACCATGATCAGTTCGACGGTCGCATCGGCGACCCCGACCAGACCGGTCGTATTGAGCTCGGCAATGCCGAGAGGCGGCGGTGTCGTGGGTACGAGCACCTGGCCCGCGAACGTAAGGGGGCCGCTGTCCCCGCCACTGCTCCCGCACGCGACGGCGAGTGCCGTCAACATGGTGAAGAGAGCGCGACGCAGATGTCCCGCAGTGATGCCTGTCTTCAAGTAATTACTCCTGGTTGGCCACCCGCAGGTGGAACGAAAGTCCGAAACCAGATTGTCGGCGGGAGCGGTCCGCAGCTTGAGCGTCTCGCGCTGGTACTCTGCGCGCGATGATTCGCAAGATTCGAACTCAGGTGCTTTGGGCGGTCATCGCCGCGACAGGTGTGCTCATCTGGCTCGGCGGCGCGTGGCTCTACGGGCTTATCGCGACCGTGCCGCTGGCGCTGCTCGGGCTGTGCGATTTGGTGCAGACGCGCCACAGCCTGCTGCGCAACTACCCGATCGTCGGCCACCTGCGCTACCTGATCGAGGGCACCGGCGCCGAACTGCGCCAGTACATCGTCGAGAGCAACACGGAGGGGCGCCCGTTCAATCGCGACATGCGTTCGCTCATCTACCAGCGCGCCAAGAACGTCTCCGACAAGAAGCCCTTCGGCACCGAACTCGACGTCTACGAAACCGGCTACGGCTGGCTGGCGCATTCGATGACGCCCAAGGCGGTCTGCGAGCATCCCGAAAAACTCTTTCGCATCGTTGTGGGCGGCGAGGAGACGACGCAGCCCTACTCCTGCTCAGTCTTCAACATCTCCGCGATGAGCTTTGGCTCGCTCAGCGGTCCCGCCATCCACGCCCTCAACAGCGGCGCGGCGAAGGGGGGATTCGCGCACAACACCGGCGAGGGCGGTATCTCCAAGTACCACCGCGCGGGCGGCGGCGACCTCATCTGGCAGATCGGAACCGGCTACTTCGGCTGCCGCAACTCCGAGGGCGGATTCGACGCGGGACTCTTCAAGGAGCACGCCCACGAACCGCAGGTCAAGATGATCGAAATCAAGATCTCGCAGGGCGCCAAGCCGGGCCACGGCGGGATTCTGCCGGGCAAGAAGGTCACCGAGGAGATCGCCGACGCGCGCAAGGTGCCGGTCGGCAAGACGGTCTACTCGCCTGCCTTCCACACGGCGTTCTCGACCCCGATTGGCCTGCTCGAGTACGTCCGCGAACTGCGCACGCTTGCGGGCGGCAAGCCGGTCGGATTCAAGCTCTGCGTCGGGCGTCCGCACGAGTTCTTCGCGGTCTGCAAGGCGATGCACCAAACCGGTATCGTGCCCGACTTCATCACGGTGGACGGAGGCGAAGGGGGTACGGGGGCGGCGCCGATCGAGTTTTCGGACCGCATCGGCTTGCCGCTCAAGGAGGCGCTGATCTTCGTCCACAACGCGCTGGTCGGCATTGACGTGCGCAAGCAGGTTCGCGTCGCCGCCGCCGGCAAACTGGTCAGCGCGTTTCACCTGGCGAGCGTGCACGCGATGGGCGCCGACTGGTGCAACAGCGCGCGCGGCTTCATGTTTTCGCTGGGCTGCATCCAGGCGCAGTCCTGCCACACCAACGAGTGCCCGGTCGGCATCGCGACCCAGAATGCGCGACTGGCGCGCGGCGTCGTCGTCTCCGACAAGGGCGAGCGCGTCTTCCACTTCCAGCGCAACACGGTCGAAGCGCTGGCGGAGGTGGTCGCGGCGGCGGGTCTTGGCCATCCCAACGAACTGCGGCCCGGCCACATCATGGAGCGGACCAGCCAGACCGAGATTCGCACCCTCGCGAGGCTCTACGAGTTCTTCGAGCCCGGCCAGTTGCTGGAGGGCCGCGCCAACGACCTGCTGCAGCGCCACTGGGACATGGCACAGGCGGAAACGTTCGCCCCGATGGAGCATCAGAGCTGACATGAATGCCGCCCAACTTTTCGTCCGCTGCCTCGAAAACGAAGGGATCGATGCCATCTACGGCATTCCCGGCGAGGAGAACATCGATCTAATGGACGCGCTGCGCGACAGCACCATCGAGTTCGTGCTGACTCGCCACGAGCAGGCGGCGGCGTTCATGGCGGACGTGCACGGGCGCCTCACCGGGCGCGCGGGAGTCTGCCTCGCCACGCTCGGCCCCGGCGCGTGCAATCTCATTACCGGCGTCGCCGACGCCAACATGGATCGCGCACCCGTCGTGGCGATCGCCGGGCAGGCGGACACGACGCGCATGCACAAGGAGAGCCACCAGTACCTCGATCTCGTTGCGCTCTTCGAGCCCATTTCCAAGTACTCGGTGCAGGTGCGCGAGCCGGAAATCGTCCCGGAAGTCGTGCGCAAGGCGTTCAAGACAGCCGAGTCCGAAAAGCCCGGACTCTCGTTCATCGAGTTTCCCGAAAACATCGCCGAGCGCGACGTGACCGGCAAGGCGCCGCTCAAGGTGCAGAGTGCGATGGAGCCCGATCCGGCGCCCGAAAAACTGGAGTGCGCGGCAGCGATTCTGCGCGACGCGCGACAGGCGATCATCCTGGCCGGCAATGGCGTCCTGCGCGGCCACGCCTCCTCGTCGCTGGTCGCGTTCGCCGAACGATTGCGCATTCCGGTGGCCACGACGTTCATGGCCAAGGGCGCGATTTCCGCGTTTCACCGGCTCTCGCTTGGCACGATCGGCATTCAGGCCAAGGACTATGTGAGTTCCGGGTTCGAGGCGGCGGACGTGATCATCTGCGTCGGCTACGACATGGTCGAGTACGCGCCCGCCAGCTGGAACCCGAACCAGGACAAGAAGATCCTCCACATCGACGTGACGCAGGCGGAGGTGGACGAGCACTACATCCTCGAGGCGGGCGTGCTCGGTCGCATCGGCCGCACCCTCACCGCGCTGGCG
>CBDURV010000010.1:0-21157 GCA_965369495.1 uncultured bacterium | reverse complement strand
GCCAGTCTTCGGGGGATCCCGCGACGGCGGAGTTGCTGCGCGCAGGAGCACGCGCGGCGCGGCGCATCGCGGCACGCATACCCGGCGCCATTCAGACAACCGGGTCGCTCATTCTCGGCAAAGCGGTGGACCAGTTGTCGGGCGGACCGCTTGCGCGTGTTGTGGATGCCGGCGACGTCGTTCCCGGCCTGACGGGGCGCGCGCTCTTCGACCCGGAAGATGCGCTCATCGATCCGCAGGCGCTCCTGGGCGCCTATCAATCCGCCGCACGCCGGCGCGGCGTCGAGTTTTCGTTCGGTGAAACGGTCGAGGAGTTGGACGGACTCCAGGTGATCACATCGGCGCGCCGCATCAAGGCGGAACGCATCGTCGTCGCGGCGGGCGCATGGGCAACGGAGGTCGGTCGAACGATCGACATCAAACCCTATCGCCGCCATCTCTTTCGCGGAACGTGCAGTGGCGTGACCCCCCAGACCCCCTTTGTTTGGCACGAGGGCGACGGCGTCTACTTCCGCCCCGAAAGCGGTGGCGTGCTGATGTCCCCCTGCGATGTCGAGGCGCACCCGGTGGCAGATCCGCAGTACGACGACGGCCAGCGCGATGTACTGGCGGAACGCATCGACGCGACGTTCGGTGCGTTGGGCGAATGGCGCATCGGCAACGGCTGGGCGTGCCTGCGCTCGTTCGCCCCCGACCAGCGTTTCGTGATCGGCGCGGACCCGCGTGTGGCAGGCCTCTATTGGGTCGCCGGCCTAGGCGGGCACGGCGTCACCGCGTCGTGGGCAGTAGGACGCCTCGCCGCGCGCGTGATTCTCGGCCAGCAAGACCCCGGCCCGTTCGATCCGGGCAGGTTTTAGGATCCTGTTCCGCAAGGGGTCCGGGTTCGAGTTCCGGCGAGCGCAAGTAGTTGGCCTACAGAGGGTTGCAGGCGTCAGAGGAACCGCGTTGAGCCAGCGAATCTAACGGCCCCCCCGGGTGTCCCCCCGAGAAAAAAATCGGCGGCGCGCCGGGCTGGCCCGTCTTCCGAGCGCTCGCTCGACTCAATCCTGTCCTTGGCGCCGTCTACCGTGAATGGCTGCGGATGAGCATGGGCTCATCTCAAGCTTCCGGCTGGCTCGTGGATTCGAGCGCAGCCCGGTCATGACAAGGAGCCGTTGGATGACGGCATCCGGAGGACAAGATGAATACGATTTGCTTGAACATTCGAGCACGCACTGCGCGCCGCATGCCCGACCCGGTGTTCCACAAGGAGCTCGGGGTCGAACGGCATGTCTTCTTCGTGGCGGTGGGAGACCTTCCCGAGGACATTCCCAACGACCCGAACCCCCGCGACCAGCAGAACCTCCGTCGCAATGTCTACAAGAAGATGGGGGAGAGCCTCCTCAACGAAGGCGGTGTGGAGGCCGGTACCTTTCACCTCAAGCACAAGGGCATCACGATCGTGGCTCACCGCGTGAATAAGATCCGCGACGACGAGTACGAGGTGTTTCTAGAGCGCGGGCGGCACGGAATTCTGGACGGGGGACATACGCATGCGCTCATCTCGCAACTTCGTCAGAAGCAATCGCTTCCGGCGGAGCAGTTCGTCAAGGTCGAGGTCTTGACTGGCGTTCCCGAAGCGTGGATTCCGGAAATTGCGGGCGGGCTGAACACGTCGGTGCAGGTTCAGGATATGAGCCTCGATGATCTCGGCGGCCGATTTGACTGGATCAAGGACGAGCTTGCCAACGAGCCGTACATCGATGACATTGCTTGGCGCGAGAACCATCGCAAGCCGGTCGACGCGCGCGAACTGCTCGCGATTTTCGAGTGCTTCAACATATTCGCGTTTCCGAATGATGGTGACCGGCACCCCGTACGTGCGTACGAGAAGAACTCTCTTGTGCTCCGCGACTATTCGAAGGCGGGCGGGGAGGACCACTACAAGGCCATGCGGCCCATCTTGACCCAGATCCTCACCCTGCGCGATCGGATTCGCGCAGACGCCCACAAGCACTACAACAAGGCTTACAAGGGCCGAGGCGGCGCGTTTGCGTTTGTCGAGTCACGCAAGTCCAAGCCGTGGGACTTCCCGTTCATCCAGGAGCAGCACAAGCAGCGGTTGACGAAGGGCGCTCTCTTCCCGATGCTCGCCGCGTTCCGTTGGATGGTCGAGGCCAACCCGACGACGGGCAAGCTCCGCTGGAAGGGTGGATTCAAGCGCGTACTTCGCATGTGGCAGCAGCTTGCACCTGAACTAGTCCGTATGACTGCTGAGACGAGCAAGGACCAAGGGCGTAGTCCGGACGCGGTTGGCAAGAGCCGCTCCCACTGGAAGGCACTCCACACGACTATTGCGCTTCGCGACCTCCAGTCCGCGGCGGCAGTCAACTAGAGCCCTACGGCCGCCTCGCAGGCTTCTTCGCGGGGCGGTCATTCTTCGACCCCCCCCTGACGCGGTACCGGGTTCAATTGCTGCGTTAGTCGTGGCGCGATTGGCTCCGGTTGGACGGCGGAATATCGCGAAGTCGCGCCGGAGATGACCGGCCCGTCGCCGGCAAGGGGGGGGGCGGGTCGACCCCTCGCTATCGCGCGCCGGTGGTCACAACTGGACTTGAATCAGTGACCCCTTGGTTGTCGAGGGGATTGGGCGACCGACTTGCAAGCGGCTGGAAAGTCGCTGACCAGCGCAACTGAGAGCAGTCTATGCGAACGGGATGACGCCTGCGCTCGTTCGCATCGGCTCGCACGTGGGCGCGTGGGCGCGTGGATTCGCGGCATCGTGGCGCATGCGGTCACGGCACATTCGCTAAGATGCCGCGCGGATGCGAATCAATCCGGGGGACCGACTTTCGAATTACGAAATCACCAGCACACTCGGCGCCGGGGCTATGGGAGAGGTCTACCGCGCGCGCGACACGCGCCTCGATCGCGAGGTCGCCATCAAGTTGTTGCCCGAGGACTTCGCTGCGGACCCGGAACGTCTCGCTCGCTTCGAGCGCGAGGCCAAGCTGCTTGCGTCGGTGAACCACACGAACATCGGCGCGATCCACGGGCTCGAGGATGTGGACGGTACGCGCTTCCTCGTGCTCGAGCTGATCGAAGGCCAGACGCTCGGCGAACTCATCGGTGCCGGGCCGGTTCCGACCGACGAGGTCGTCGCTCTCGGTTTGCAGATCGCCGAGGGGCTGGAGGCGGCCCACGAGTGCGGCGTCGTCCACCGTGATCTGAAACCGGACAACATCCGCATCACGCCGGACCACACCGTGAAGCTGCTCGACTTCGGGCTCGCCAAAGCGGTCGCTGGCCCCGGCAGCGGGACACGCCCCAACAGCGTCCAGATGACACAGGCCGGCGCGTTGCTCGGCACCCCGTATTACATGAGTCCCGAGCAGATCCGCGGCCGGCCGGTGGACCGACGCGCCGACATCTGGGCGTTCGGTTGCGTGCTGTACGAGACGCTGACCGGGGCGCGCGCATTTCCTGGGGACACGATGGCGGAGGTCGCTGCAGCCATCATCGATCGCGAGGTCGGCCTTGGCGCGCTACCGGCCGACACGCCGTCGCGCGTGCGCGCGCTGATCGCGGATTGTCTCGTGAAAGATGCCAGAGATCGCCTGCGCGACATCGGCGACGCACGCCGAACCCTGACGAACCCGCCGGTCGAGCAGACTCAACGCGTGGCGCAACGCCGGACACCCTGGCTGTGGCCGGTCGCCATCGTGCTGGCCACGCTAATTGTGGCCGCCGCCTTGGTGTCCCGGCCGAGCGCCACCATTAACCCGGCTTTGACGTCACCGGCCGAGGCCTGGAAGTTCTCCTACAGCCTGCCCGAGCACTTGGAGGCCGATGCGCAGGGGCGTCCGGCGGCCGCGGAAGACGGTTCCGTTGTGGCGATCGTCGCCAGGCCAAGGGGTGAGAGTGAGAGTCGCGTCTATCTGCTGAATGGCGTTGTCGAAGGTGAGAAATGGGAGCCGATCGAGGGCACGGAGGGCGCGAGTCAAGTGTGTTTCGCACCGGACAGCCAATCGCTCGCCGTCGTGGGCCTGCACGAGGGTGACAGCGAGCACTTCGTGCGGCGCGTGTGGCCGTACTCCCGCAGGCCACCAGAGGAGTGGGGCAAACTGCTGGCCGACCCATGGGGGCTCGATTGGGACAAGCGCGGATGGTTGTGGGTCGTCACCGTGACCGGCGAGCTGAAGACGGTGGAGAAGAGCCGCACATCCGGTGCGTCAGACGGCGCCCTTACCCGCATCGACCTCCCCCGAGACCGAACGATCTGGTATGGGCTCGAGATTGCGCCCGACGAAGATCTCGCCTTTGTAACGGGTTACACAACGACCACCGATGGTTCAAGGCGAGTCGAGCGGGTCATCGTCGTTTCTCTGCGCGACGGCAAGCCTCGCGAGTTGGACGGGGGCTCGCTGCTGGCTTCCCGTTATCTGCCGTCGGGACATCTGGTCTTCGCCCGCCAGCGAAGGCTCTTCGTCCAACCGTTCGATGTCACCCGGGGGGAATTGCGGGGCGATGCGATCCCGCTCGCGCTCCCGCTCGGGATCTACACCGGTTGGTCATACGATAACGGATGGAGCCATCGACTTGGATCAGACGTGCTCGTCTACTATCGCGGGGACAGCCCAGTGACTACCGGACGACACTTGATCACCGT
The DNA here is from genome assembly GCA_965369495.1 of uncultured bacterium. Taxonomy (GTDB): domain Bacteria; phylum Planctomycetota; class PLA2; order PLA2; family PLA2; genus JBCDBY01. The sequence continues at coordinate 16,509 of CBDURV010000010.1, read as the reverse complement.
CGATGCACAAGGCAAAGACGTGAGACTGATCGGGCCCGATGCTGAGTTCTTCAGCTCGCTCGATGTCTCCAGCGACGGTGACACCATTGTCGCTGCCGCCGTCAACTTGGCGGGTCGATTCGAGCCGTACCTCTTCGTCAAGGGAGTGCGAGAAGTACTGGACCCACGTATGGCCCCCGTCGACGTGGCCCTGACCCCGGCGTGGATCTACGGAACATGCGAGCCTTCGAAGAATGCTGGGATCTACAAGGTCTCGCGCAAAGGCGGCGCGCCGGAGCTGGTTGCTGCGACCGGGGAAGACGAGAAGCTCTTCCTGGCGGACGTTTCCGACACGGGTACGGTCCTTTTCACCCGCCTCGACAAAAAGAGGGACCACTACTCGCTGGAACTGCAAAAGCGCGGCACGGGTGTCGAATCCGAAGTCCTGCTGGATGGCATTTTCTGGATCGGAAATGCCGGTCTTTCGCCGGACGGTACGAGGCTCGCCTACACGACCGACGAGCATGGTGAGAATGCGGTCTACGTCCGGACTATCGAGGATGGTGTGATCAAGCGGATCGAGCTCCCTAACGGTTTGTTCCTGTGCTGGTCGCACGATGGGAGCGCGATCTACTCAGCGTCCATGGGGTCTCTCTACAAGGCCGACGCGGACGGGCAGAAACGTCCGACAAAGGTCTTCGAGCTAGGCAAGCTCCATTGGGCCGGCTGGAGAGGGTTTGCGGCGTTGCCCGATGGACGGTTCGTTCTGATTCAGAAGTCGGAGGCGGAGCGCGAGAGGCCGAAGCAGGTCGACGTGGTCACCGGTTTTGGGAACCTGATCGCGGACGCCTTGGCAACGAAGTAGTGGGGCGTCCGCGACCTATAGTCCCGGTCTTTCTACCCCTGCTGTTAGACCTTCGGAGTGGCTTCTGACGACGCTGAAACCAGAGCGCAGTGTCATCGGGCTGACCACCCCTGGGGCTCGGCTTCCGCTACGCGTTCACCGTTGACGCCATCTTGGCGTTCTCTTCGCTGTTCGACGGCCTCAGTAACCGTCCGACGACCGCGGCGGCTTTCACTCGATCATCATGGCACCAGTGCGCGTACCGCATGGTGGTCTGAATCGACACGTGGCCGAGCAGTTTCGAGACTGTCTCGAGCGGCACGCCGTTCTGGACCGCCAGCGTCGCGAAGCTGTGGCGGAGGTGATGGAACCGCAGGTCTGTTGCCTTCCGGGTGAGCAACGCTGCGCAACGTCGGACCGCGGCCTTGAATTCGCGCTGAACGGCCTTCCAGGTCCACTTTGAGCCGTCATGCCGGAGAAACACGGAATCGGAACCGTCGATGCGTATCGACGCCCTCGCGCGCTTCTCGCGCCGCAGGAGGCCTGCCAGATCCTCGTACAACGGCACCGGCCTTCCGCGCTTGGTCTTGCTGCACTCCGCTGGGATGAACACTTGGTTTTTCGCCCAGCGAACATCCTGCCAGCGAAGCGTCAGGATCTCGTTGCGCCGGCAACCCGTACCGAGCGCGAACGCGACGATGGGGCGGAACTGCTCCGAACATGCTTCCACCAAAGCACGCGCCTCGCTCGCCTCCAGGTGCACCTCGCGGGCCGAACCTCGCTCATTGAATCGCTTTACGCCGTGTGCGGGATTGGTCGAGGCGTAGCCCTCGCAGATCGCCCACTCGAACAGCGCCGAGATGGAGGCGAGGTAGCGGTTCACGGTCGATCCCGTGCAGGGCTTGCCTCGCGGTCCTGCCTTCGTGAGTCGGTCAGGTCTGCTGTGATGCGGGACCAGGTTCAATTGCTGCATTAGTAGTGGCGCAGTTCACGTAACGGAAACCGGACTTCTGCAGGCTTCTTGCCGAACCAGCCTGGAGCGAATCTGTAGGTTGGACGCTTGCGCGATGGCTACTGCCTGAATCGACCGGACGGGATTCGACCCGGGACCGGTGGCAGCTTGGCCTAACGCTCAGGTTCACCTGTCGCTGAACCCGGAGTCTTCCACGGCCGACAGGAGCGCGTCGCGGTAGGGTGAGTAATTGGAGCGGATATCGTCCACGGTCAATTCATGCGTCTGATCGGGCTGGACGCCGCGATTCTCGATAGGGACTCCGTTCATCCGACGCGCAAGCGTCCACGTCAGCGTAAGCTCCATCCCGAGCCTGTCTTCCAAGTCTGAAGGCACCCTGCGCACTAGGCCTCCCGCCCCGGCGCTACGTGAGCCGAAGATCAACGCTCGCTTGTTGTCCTGCATGATCGCCGCCAAAAACTCCGGTGCCGAGAATGTCACCTCGTTGATCAGAACAACGAGATCTCCCGTGTAGGGACGGGCGGACGGCACAATTTTCTCGATACCCATGAGAAATCCCGGCTCCGTGTTTACCAGTCTGTCGGGATCGAGAAATCGTGCCCGGCCGGATTGGAATTCAGCGACTACGAAGCGCGAATAGGCGAGCACGCCCGGCTCCGGGATGTCCTCTGGCGGCGCGTCCGGTTGCGCATAGTCCCCCAGCATCACGATGTCTTTCGCTCGCTCCACGTCGTCTTCGGTCAGGGCGAATTCGTGCTTCGGTGGCTCGAGTGGACGATCGGTCAGGCAGGCTACAAGATCGTACATTCGTCCGATGCTGCCTCCTGGGTTGTTGACTTGGTCTAGCACAAGGACATCGACAACGCGTTCCATACCTTCGACCAGCTTTGCGAGCCAAACCGCGTCCGACCCCGAGTAGAGGTAGTGTGGAACGCGGAGATAGCCGATCCTTCTGCCGGATTCCGTCAGATAGACCGCGCAGCGAAATGGGTTTTCGTGCCGCGCCGCGCCCTGCACGTAGGTTCCTGGCGCTCGCCAACTTGGAACTCCGAGTTCGGGGACGAAACTTGTCCATCCTCCGAGTGCGTGGGGATTGTCGATGCTCTCAGTTTCGATCAGTGAATCGAATCGTGCACCATTCCAGTTGTCGCCGAAAACCTGTTCGAAGAGGCGACCGAGCGCGCCGTAGGCCAGTGTTTGCGGAAGACTATCCATGAGACGATCTGGGGTAGTCAATCGTAGAGCCCGATGTCCGCGAGGCTCTCATCGTGTTTGCTAGCTGCTCGCCCAGTAGGGCCGGCAGTGCCGCCGGGGGGATACGCCAGTTCCAGTTTCGCCCGTGCCTTATCGATCAGCCGCTTGGCGTCCAGCGTGATGAGGTCTTGCGACGCGATCACAGCGAGTCGAAACGCCGCGTGCGCGTCTTGGGCAGACTTAACGCTGCCCGATCTCAGCGCCGTTAGAAAACCGGCGTAGCGCTCTTTCAGTTCTGGGATCTCGCCGTAATCGGGCTTCCGCGTTGTACTCCTGATTGAAAAAACCACGTGTCCGTGATCCACCGGGCGCCCGTCCAATAGCAGGCGACGATCGACGTCGAGAGTGAGTTTGTCGGCGTCGATCGAGCCCTTGGGGCAGTCGATCACGGCCGCGACACATCCCACCTGCAGAGACATGTCCGTATCGAGTCCCACCTCAAGTTCGACGTCCTTGGTCTGACCGGCGATCATGTCCATCCCCTCGGAAATCAGAGGCAGGAAAGGCTTGATCGCTCCGACATAGCTATTGCCTGCGGCGTCCGATACACGCGTGACAAAGTCCAGGACGGGGCTCAAGAGGTTCCCGCTCTTGATTGAAAAGAGACCCAGCTCCAGCGAGACGGGCCCGCCCCGATACGCGGTCGGGCCTACAACTTGCTTGGATATCGTAATCACACTATCGAGCGAGCCGCTGTCCAATTCGGCCAACTTCTCGGGCTTCGATATCGCGGCGATTGTGGCGGCGACGTCGCCTTCGCGCGCCAAGCTCAGGAATGCGTAGACAGCGCCATGAAACTTTGTAGCGAAGGAACGCGCGCGTTCCAGCCGTAGCGATTCGACATAGAGTTCCAGATAGCAGGCGTCCTCTTCAATCGCGTTCCCGACGCCAGGGATGGTCCCCTCGTCGATGCGAATCGTCGGCGCGAGTGTAAGGACGGTCTCAGGGTCGCCGCGGACCTTGGATATGATCTGCTTGATTAGATGCACCATTGTTTCTCCTCTGCGCGATCCCGCATCACCGCTCGGAGAATCGAAGTTCGATCGACTCCCCGCCGATAGCGCTGCCGTCCGCGGGTAGGCATCGTACGCTTGGCCGAGGCCTGTCATCAAGGCTCCACCAATGCGGCGATGAGCGAAAGGGAAGACACGATCATCCCTTCGGGTGTGGAGAGTTCCAATCAGCTCGGATTCGAAAAGGCGGGGCATGTCACAACGGCAGACTAATCCGGCGCCGAACGCGAGTCGTGCGCGCCGCAAGCGGTGGGGGAGGGATTGGCGCGCGGAGGGAGTGGCACTCTCCCGCAAGCGCGCCTCAAATGGGGCACCCACACGCGAGAGTGGCGGAACTGGCAGACTCGACAGTCTAGGTTCCCCTTCGGCGTACCCGTCGGAATCAGGCTATGGCGCCAGTCGCTCCGCTCGCCAATCACCGGACTCGGTGCGTTCGTACTGGAATCTGTCGTGCAGTCGTTTCTCGCGGCCTTGCCAGAATTCGATCGGTGTGGGCACGACGCGGTAGCCGCCCCAGAACGAGGGGAACGGTATCTCGCCGTCCTTGAACTTCTGCAGGATCTCGTGGAACTTGCTTTCGAGCACGGCGCGCGACGAGACGGTGGTGCTCTGGCGTGAAACCCACGCGCCGATCTGGCTGTCGCGCGGACGGCGTCCGAAGTACTTGACGCTCTCCGCCGCGCTGACCGGTTCCACCGAGCCCGCGATCTTGATCTGGCGATGGAGTTCGTGCCAGTAGAAGAGCAACGCCGCTTGCGGGTTCTCCTCGATCTCCTTCGCCTTCTTGCTGCCGCGGTTGGTGTAGAAGACGAGACCCTGCTCGTCGTAGTACTTGATCAGGACCGTGCGCAGGGAGGGCAGGCCGCCGGGCGTCGCGGTGGCGAGGCTGACCGCGTTGGCGTCCATCGCCTCGACCTTCAGCGCCTCCTTGAACCAGATGTCGAACTGCCGCATCGGGTCGGCGTCGAGGTCTTCGCGGCGCAGGGGATTGTACTCGTATTCACGCCGCAGGTCGGAGAGGTCTTGGCCGTCCATCGCGCACGAGGATACGGCCCCCTCGCTGCAATGCCTACTCGATCACGAGCTGTTTCATGCCGAAGTGGGTCTTGTCCGCCTGCTCGTCGTAGTAGGAGTCGAACGAGATCTGCCAGTTCGTGCCGGGCGCTTTGTTGTCGCGCACGAAGACGCGGTAGTAGTAGGTGCCGGCCGGGAGCGATGCGAGGGTGTAGCGGCCATGTAGACCGTGCTACGAGTTCGAGGCTTTCAGCCACGCTTTCGCCGAGGAACGCGTTGACCGGGTCGGGCTGCCCCCCTGACCCCCCTCCTCCACAACCGGGGAGAGCCATGAGAAGTGGGAAAGGGGCGAGTATGCGCATGGTCACTACGTATGGCTTTGGCGTTCCGGCCTGAGATTCGCCCGAATACGCCCCGCAGCGCGGCGGTAGGCTCTGATGATGACCGACACGCTCTACCTCCACGAACAGCTCATGTTGCTGATGCTGCGCGACGACTCCGGCACGCTGGAGTCGCACACCGAGCAATACCAGCTCGCGCTTGGCGGCGCCCTGCTGGCGGAATTGATGCTGCGCGGAGCGGTGCGTATCGGAACCGACAAGAAGCGCCTCGTTGAGGTCGTGCGCAAGGACCGCCTGCCCGACCCGATCCTGGAGGAGTGCGTCGAGCTCGTTTCCGCATCCAAACGCCCGTACGGCGCCGCCGTCTGGGTGAGCCGTTTCGGCGGTCTGCGTAAGTTGCGGCACCGTATTGCCGAGGGCCTTTGCCGCCGCGGCATTCTTGAGGACTCCGAGGACAAGGTGCTCTTCTTCTTCACGCGTTCGATCTACCCGACCATCAACGCCGTGCCCGAGCGACGCCTGGTCGAGAGCATGCGGGAGGCGGTGCTGGGTTCGGCCCGCGAAGTCGCGCCGGATGTCGCGCTGCTGGTCACGCTTGGCGACGCGACGGGTCTGCTGCGCATTCACTTCGACAAGGGGGAGCTCAAACGCGCCAAGCGCCGCATTGCGGAGATCACGAGCGGTCAACTCATCGGCAGCGCCACCGCCGCGGCGGTCGAGGCGGCACAGCAGGCGATGCAGGCTGCTGTGCTCACCTCGATCATTACCAGCACCGTCGTGATCAATACGAGTTGTTAGCGAGGATGATCGATCAGCGCAGCAACCCGTCGAGGTTCTCCTGGATCTCATCCTTGGGGTAGTTGTGGCCGAGCATCACGAAGCCGACCTCGCCCTTGCTGTCGAAGCCGACCAGTCCGTGCTGCGCACCGCCGAACTCGTACTTCGCCGCCGCGGCGCGGCCCTCTTCGGTGCGAATCGACGTGATCTCCAGTTCGACCCGCTCTCCGTACTCATCGTTGAGTTCGCGCACGGCGACCTCGATCTTCTGGCAACGGGGTCAGGTGGGGCCCATCGTGTAATAGTGCAGCTTGACGGGTTTGGCCGCAGCCTGCTGTTCGGCAGGCTCCGACGAACAGGCGGCGAGGAGCGCAAACGGAATGAGGTGGGCGGCTTTCATGGCGCACAGATTACTGGAGAGCCGATCGAACGCTTGCACCGTTTTCTGGCCGTAACTCGCTGATTTGCGCCGGTACACTGGAACCACGATGCTGACGGGGAAAAGGGCATCGGTGGAACCGCGTGTCGTATCGCCGGAGTGTGGATACGCGCTGCCGCTGGTGGATCTCATTGAGCCTTATCTGGGGCACGCCGGGGTGATCACGCTTCATGGGTGGCGGGGGAGCGGGCGAACGACGGCTCTGCGGCATCTGCTCGCCGCGCTGCCGGGACAGGTCGCGGTCTTTGATTCGGGCGAACTCGGACCGGTCAAGGCGGATCAACTCGTTGTGCGAGTCGGCCCACGCGCAATCGACGATCTCGCGTCGTTCGAGATGGCGCAGTGGGGGCGCGATGAGGCGATCGAACACCTCATGCATTCGCACCCGGATCGGTGCGGCGACGTGATGCGGCGTCTTGCGGAGCATGCCGACGAGTTCGATGAGACAAGTCCCGCCCTCTGGCGCGCAGTGCTGGACGGAATGGCTCGATGCGCCGGAATCGGTCCGCGCGATGCGCTGTCGGCAGCCATCGGTTTCGATCCGGACCGGCGTTGGCTGCGGCATGATCTGGTGCGCACGATGGCCCTCGGGATGAGCGTCGCCATGCGCGTGATCGGTGTCCAGTCGGGCGAATGGCTGCGCCAGCCCGATCGCGATGTGCTGCGCGAGGCGGTCCGCCGACTTCGCACCGCGGACGAGGCGGTACCGATGCTGAGACGCCACTGGTTGAGCGGGGATGCGGGACGCCAACCGCTTGTGGCAAGCCTGCTCGTCGGTCTCGGTGCCGCATGGCGCCCTCTTAGCGCGAGCGATTGCGAGCTGGGCGGTGCGGACCTTGCTGGCGCGTCGTGGGCGGGAATTCGTCTGCCTGGCGTCGGATTCGTGGAAGCCAATCTCGACGCCGCGCACCTTGAGGGCGCCGATCTCACCGGCGCGCAGTTCTTCGGAGCGTCGCTGGTTCGCACGCAACTGGACGGCGCCCTCCTGAGGGGAGCGAGTTTCAGCCGTGCCGACTTGACGGGCGCTTCGCTGCGCAACGCCCACGCTTCGGAAGCGCGGTTCCTCGGCGCCGATCTGTCGCTGGCGGACCTCACCGGTGCGAACTTGACCGAGTCGGAGTTGGTCGACGTAAACCTGCGTGGCGCCCGACTCCTGCGCTCCGATCTTTCGTTCGCGACGCTGCGCTGGACCAACATCGAGGAGGCGGACTTTTCCCGCGCCAACCTCGCGCACGCCAATCTTCGCGGCGCGGATCTGCGTCCCGCGACATGGACAGGCGCCCACTTCGAGCATGCGCGATTGGAACAGGCGCAACTCGAGGGGCTCGTCTTGCCGGGCGCGATCTTCGATGGTGCGAAGCTCACGCGTGCGCATCTAACCGATAGTGTCATGCCGCACGCATCGTTCCGCGGCGCCGATCTGCGGTACGCGATGCTCGGCGATATCGCATGGGAGGGCGCCGACCTGCGGGACGCCGATCTGTCGCGAGTGAATTTCCACATGGGGTCGTCGCGCGAGGGTGTGCTGGATTCCGTCACGCCCAGCGAGGGAACTCGCACCGGGTACTACACAGACGACTTCGAGGAGCAGAGCTACAAGGCGCCGGAGGAGATCCGCAAGGCGAACCTCCGCGGCGCCGATCTGCGCGGTGCGAACGTCGCGGAAGCGGACTTCTACCTGGTGGACCTGCGCGGTGCGCGCTACGACCGCGCGCAGGCGCATCACTTCCGTGCCTGTGGTGCAATCTTGCATGCGCATCGGCGTTGACCCGCTACGCCCAACGGCGTAGGCTGGAATTCGGGATGGGAGTATTGATGCGTATTGCGTCCGCACTAATCGCGATCGCCGCATGGGCGAGCGCGTTCGATGTCGTTCACTTCAAGGACGGGCGCCCGCCGATATCCGGCGTGGTCCTGTCGGAAAACGCCGAGGAGATCGTGGTCCGCACGCTCTTCAAGGGGTCCAAGGGCGAGATCGCCGGAACGGCGGACGCGTCGTTTCCGATGGCGGACATCGCCCGCATCGAGCGCATGGGGCCCGTGGAGCGCCGTCGCGTCATCGCACGCTCGGAGGCGCTGGGCAACCGCGTCATGCGTCTGTATGCAGGGTTGGCCAAGATCCGGGTGACACACGGAGCGCTTCAGGGCAAACCGGCGTTGTGCACCAAGGGGAAACACTTCGAACTGACGTCCACTTGCGATGAGCAGTTCGTGCGCGAGGTGACCTACTACCTCGAGGAGATGTTCGTCGCCTATCGGCAGTCCTTCAAGATTCGCGAGGATGCTTCGGTGCGTGTTCCCGTCTACCTCTTCGCGGACCGCGAGCAGTACAACAGGTTCCAGAAGGCGCGCTTCGGCAGGGTCATCCAGAACCCGGCCTTCTACGTCCCGCGCGGCAACTACATCGCCGCCTGCAACCTCGTCCAGAAGGACAAGGCGGCCAAGATCCGTGCGGAGATCAAGGCGGCGGAGCGCGGCGCGCGCGAGTACAAGGACAAGGTCGCGAAGGTCGGTCGGCAGATTACGAAACAAGTTCGCAAGGTCCGCAAGGAGATCAACAAGGGCGCCGCCGCGGCGCGGGGGCGGGGTGTGACTGCGCGTCGCGTCGACGATTGGAAAAAGAAGGAGTACGCACGTCTCAAGGGCTGGGAGAGGACCGAACGCGCCAAGCTCAAGCTGGAGAAGGAAAAGGCGGACGAGTACATCCGCAAGAACCGCAAGATCATCGTGCGCAACAACCGGATTCTCGCGGCGGAAAACGAACAGATGTTCGAGATGCTGTTCCACGAGGGGTTCCACGCCTTCGCGCACAATTTCCTTTGGCTCGATGGCAAGCGCTGCTTCGTGCCGCGTTGGCTCGACGAGGGGTTCGCGTGCTACTTCCAGGAGAGTGTCGTGGAGGCGGGCTATCTGATCCACGGTGGCGTGGACAAGGCGGTTCTGGCGACGCTCAAGGATGCGAAAACGCGAGGCAAGCTGGTGTCGGTCGAGAAGATCGTCGCCGGCGGCGCGCGCGATTTCCTCGTTGCCGCGAATGCAAACCGGGAGCACTCGGGCATCTACTACGCCGAGTCGTGGGCCATCGTCCACTACCTGCTCGGGCGCGTGCCGATCGAACGGATCCAGGACTACCTGATGATGGTCAACACCGGCGTGGACAAGAAAAAGGCGTTCGAGTTCCTGATGGGCAAGAAGATCAATCAGGTCGAGGCGGGCGTGCTTATGCACCTCTCGCGGATGAAGTGACTATTCCAGGGCGGAGCGTGCGCGGAGCGTTTCGAAGGCCTCCAACGCCTTTGCGCGCGTCGGTTCGTGCTCCGCTTCGTTCGTGGCGATGCGCTCCAGGTAGGGGCTCGCTTTGCGGCTGCGCTCACCCAGTCGCAGGGCGAGATCAAAGAGCCAAGGAGCGTTGTCGACCGGACGGCTGATGCCGAGAGAGGGCCTGGACTCCATGATCAGCTCCATGAATTCTTCGTGACTCATGACCGGCGCCTGTTCGAGCTTCGCGCGCCGCGAGAGCAGACCGAGGATCTCACGGGCGAATGGCTCAACGTCCACCTGCCACTTCGAGAGCACGGAGTGCAGGGGCGAGCAGTCGTCCGCCTCCAGCAGTGCATCGCCCAGTATCGATGCGTCGTCGCTGGCAAGATAGCCGGCGACGACGCCACAGGCGCGCAGTTCCGCGTCATCGCTCTCAAGCGCGGTGTCGATACAGGTCGCGGCCTCGATCGAGGGGGCGTGTAGCAGGCCGACGGCGCGCAGCAGATCGTGATAGCGGTCCGCGCGTTTTTCGTCCCGCAACGCCCGCGCCAACGCGTCCCCGACCGCTTCTGTGCGTTCGTCAATTCGGATCAGCGCGACCGCGGCCGCGTTGGAGCCGTAGACATCCGGTGCCCGCAGCGCATCGCAAACCGCATCGATCGCGTCAATTGCGTCCGGGCCAAGAGCACCGAGGCCCGCCGTGGCGTAGAGCTGTTCATCCGGGGTCCCTTCGCGCACGGCGGCGCTCATGAGCTGAATGCTCTCGGGATCGGAAGCACCGATCCGTCCAAGCGCCCTCAATCCGTGCGCGCGCGTCCACGGGCTGCGTCGATAGCGGATCAACTCGCGCAACTGCGGCGCGTGGTGCACCGCCCGCTCTCCGCACTCGCCCAGTGCGGCGGCGGCCGCCGCCAAGAGCGCGTCGTCATGCGTCTCAAGCAGATCCGCGTAGACCTGCATTCCCGAAGAGACATCCAGCGGCTTGTGCAGGACTGTCCAGAACATGCCGACGGCCGACTCGCCGTGAGCATCGATCCAGCGCCGTAACGTGGAAGAGGAGCCATCGGAACCCAACTCCAGCAGCGCGCACATGCCTTCCCATTTAGCGGGGTCCTCCTGCGGAGCGAGGTCGGCGATGCGTTCGGCGGCGGACGCAGGATCATCGACGACGAGTTGGCGAATCGCGTCCGCGTTGGTCTCATCCATTCCCGCATCCCGGAGAAATCTCTCCAGGTATTCGCCCTTCCCCATGGAGCGAATTCTAGCAGTTTCACGCCCTATACTTGCGCGTGTGCACACCGACGTCTCACACTATGACGGTCTCGCCTATTGGAATCCCGTGGGCGAGGCGAAGATGGAATCGCTGCTGGAACTGCTCCGGCTTCGGCCCGGCGCGCGCGTGCTGGACATCGGCTGCGGCAAGGCGGAAATCCTGCTGCGCATCGCGCGCCGCTACGGGTCGGAGGTGACCGGCATCGACCTCTCTGCCGCCGCTCTTGAACGGGCGCGGGCCGCATTTGCTGAACACGCCCCGAACGCGCGGGCGAGTTTCCTTGAGCAGGACATCACCACGGCAGAGACGCCCTCCGACCCGTACGACGCCGTAGTCTGGATCGGCGGCCCGTACATCGGCGGTTCGTTCGACACGACGATTGCCGCGCTTGCGACGTGGGTTCGCCCCGGCGGCGTGCTGCTCATCGGACAGGGGTTCTGGCAACAGCCCCCGCCCGCGCCCTATCTCGAAGCGACCGGCATCAGCGCAGAGGAAATGACCGACCACCCGGGCAACATCGAACTGGGCGAGGCCGCGGGACTGCGGTCGCTTTACTGTTGCGTCAGCACGCGCGACGAGTGGGACCAGTTCGAGGGCACGATTCTCGCCAACCGCGAGCGCTACGCCGCCGACCATCCGGACGCGCCTGACCCGGGCGGCCGACTCGAAAAAACGCGCGCCTGGAACCTCCCGCAGCAGCGCTGGGGACGCGACACGATGGGCTTCGGTTTCTATCTCTTCCTGAAGCCGGGGTAGCGGTGCTACGCGCGCCTCGGCGAACATCTCGATCCGTTCAAGCAGGCAGCGGAACCGTAGCCGCGATGCGCGAGCCCAACTGGGCGCACAGCGATTCGGGCGTATCCCAGATCATGCGGCGTCCTTGGCGCAAAGCAGGCAGTGGGCGGGTGCGTCCGGACTCATATGCGGCCAGTCTCCCGATTCAGATGAAGAACCCCTCGATCACACGGTACAGGTCGGCGGCGGCGTAGGGCTTGGCGACGTAGGCGTCCATGCCGGCGGCGAGGCAGCGCGCCTCGTCGCCCTTCATCGCGTGGGCGGTGAGCGCGACGATCGGCATGTGCGCGCCCGTGGCCTGCTCTCGCTCCCGGATCGCAGCGGTGGCGTCGTAGCCATCCATGACCGGCATCTGGACGTCCATGAGTACGAGGTCGAACGAGTCCGCGGCCAACATGTCGAGCGCCTCCTGGCCGTTGACGGCCTCCTCCACGCTGTGGCCGCGTCGGGTGAGTAGCGCCACCGCGACCTGGCGGTTCACGAGACCGTCCTCGACCAGCAGGATCCGCAGCACGGGGACATCGTCGGGCCGCGCGCGAGTGCCGCCCGCACGCCGTTCGGGCTTGCGCTCGATGCCCACTGCGCGCGTGAGCGCATCGAGCAGGTCCGACTGCTTGACCGGCTTGATCAGGCAGCGCGCGATGCCGAGATCCGCGATCACTCGCGCGTCGGACGGTTGCCCTGCCGAGGAAAGCAGCAGCAGGCTCGGCTTGCTTTGCCCGATGTCGCGTCGAATCGCTTCGGCAACGGCGAGACCATCCATTTCGGGCATCATCAGGTCGAGCAGCACGATGGAATAGGACGTGCGCTCGAGTTCGGCCAGTGCGGCCGGACCGCCATCGACCGCGAGGGGCTGCATCTTCCAACCGCGCAGCATCTCCTCGAGGATCTTCCGGTTGACCGCGTTGTCGTCGACGATCAGGGCGCGAACGTCGCGCAACGATTCCGGCGCCGCGTCCGCGTCGGGTGCCGACTCGGGTCGCTCCTCGAACGGAACGCTGAAGTGGAAGGTGCTGCCCTTGCCGACTTCGCTTTCGACTCGGATGTGTCCTCCCATGAGCCCGACGAGTCGTGCGGAAATGGCCAGCCCCAGTCCCGATCCGCCAAAACGACGCGACATCGACGAGTCCGCTTGGCCGAACGCCTCGAAAATCGACGCGTGCAGTTCCGGATCGATGCCGATGCCCGTGTCGCTCACGCTGAATTGCAACATCGGCGGCTCCGAGCCGTCGCGCGCCTGTTCCACGCGCACGACGATCTCTCCCGTTTCCGTGAACTTGACGGCGTTGCCGACGAGGTTCACGATCACCTGTCGCAGGCGTCCGGGATCCCCCTGCAGCGCGTCGGGAACATCGGGCTCGATGTCGCAGGCGAGTTCCAGCCCCTTCGCGGAGGCGCTGGCGGAGTGCGCATGGAGCGTATCGCCCAATAGATCGCGCAGATCGAACGAGACGTGTTCGAGTCCGAGTTTGCCGGCCTCGATTTTCGAGAAGTCGAGAATGTCGTTGAGCAACGCGAGCAGCGCGTCGGCGGACTGCTGGACCAGGTTGAGATGGTCCTGCTGCGCCGGCGAAAGATCGGTGCGCATGAGGATGTCGGTCATGCCGAGAATCCCGTTCATGGGCGTGCGGATTTCGTGGCTCATGTTCGCCAGGAAATCGCTCTTGGCACGGTCGGCGGATTCGGCGTCGTCGCGCGCACGTTCCAGCTGTGCGCGCGATTGCTGCAACTCGCGATTCGCGCGGCTCAGATCGGCCGTGCGCTCCTCCACGCGCCCCTCCAACTCCGCCGCGTTCTGGCGCAGCTGTCCCCATATCAATCCGAGGACGACGAGACACACGGCGCCCAGGGCGGCGAGCAGCGTGATCGTCTCGCGCGTCCCGGCGCCGGCTAGATCCGCGGACTGGTCAAGCGACAGCGTGATCTCCAGCACACCGCGCAAGTCGCCCTCCTGCCAACCCGTCTTGGGCGTGTCGGGATGGTTGTTGTGGCAATCGACGCACGATGCCCGCATGAGGTCCGCCGTTGCGTAGCGCAACGCGGCGCCGCCGTTCGAGTCGTCGAAGCGGAAGTACGGCTGGGTCGGATCGGCCTCCAGCGCGTCCCACGCCGCCTCTGCAAACTCGTCGCGAAGGCCGCTCTCCTCCTTGCGCCACTCGAACGGGTGCGGGCTATAGAGCCGCACGCTTACGCCCGAGCCAATGCGCTCCCCGATCTTCATGCTGAGCGTGGCCGGGAGGGGAATGGCGCCCGCGTGCTCGGCGTAGTCGTGACGCACGTCCACGCTATCCGGGTCCAGGCGCGCGATCACCTCCGACGTGTAGAGCGTGCGGAAGGTCCCGAGCGCATCGGCGTAGGCGTGCGCGTCCTGCAGCGCCGTCGCGCGGACGATGCGCTGCTGCAGTCGGTGCTGATGCACGACGAGAAATGCTCCCGCGACCAGGAAGAGCAGCGTCAGCGAAACGCCGACCCGGTGACTAAAAAACGCGAGCAGCCGCACGCCGAAACGGCGCTCTTTTCCCCGCGAACTCTGTTCCAACTCAGCGCCCATACGTCGAGACGCGATCCTCCCACCCCAGACTAGGACGCGGCAACCGCAGGATCAACGGCTGCTTCGGATTCGAACTTCGGTGCAGCGGAGGCCATCGGGCGCCGCCCCCGGAGCCCCCCCCCAAGTTCCGCCGGGATCAGCGAGTCGGGGAAGTAGAATCCGCGGCCATGCGTGCCGCTATTCTCTTACTCATGGCCACGATCTCGACAGCACAGGAGGCGGTGCTTCCGCCCGTCGCGCCTTTCACGGGTAAAAGCCGCGCGCTCGCGCTCCCGCCGGACCACGAGTGGGCGACGCCGTTCGAGCGCAGCCAGCTGCAGCGCACGCCGCGCTACGCTGAGACCGTCGCGTGGCTCGCGCGACTTTGCAAGGCGTCGCCGCAACTGCGGATGGTCGAGATCGGCGTTTCGGACGAGGGGCGCAAGATCTGGATGGTCGTTGCCGGCGATGTGCGCAACAAGCCGACGCTGCTGGCGCAGGGGGGCATTCACCCCGGCGAGATCGACGGCAAGGACGCCGGCATGATGCTGCTGCGCGACATGACCGTCCTGAAGACGAAGGCGCATCTGCTCGACCACGCCGCACTGCTGTTCATTCCCGTGATCGGCGTGGATGGGCACGAGATATTCGGCCCCTTCAATCGCGTCAACCAGCGGGGGCCGCTCGAAATGGGCTGGCGCACCAACGGGCGCAACCTCAACCTGAACCGCGACTACGCCAAACTCGACACGCCCGGCATCCGCGCCGCGGCGGCGGTGATCAACGAGTACAACCCGACGCTCTACTTCGACATTCACGTCACCGACGGATCGGACTACCAGTACGACATCACATGGGGCTACAGCGGAGCGCACGCCTACTCGCCCGCCATCGCGACGTGGATGCGCGACGTTCTCGATCCGCATCTGACGACCGGACTGCGCGCCCAGGGGCACGTGCCGGGGCCGCTCGTTTTCTCGGGAGATCCGGCCAAGGGCAACAGCGAGTACACCTTCGGTTGCCGCTTCTCGAACGGCTGGGGCGACATTCGGCATCTGCCCACGGTGCTCGTCGAGAACCACTCGCTCAAACCGTTCGACCAGCGCGTGTTGGGCACCTACGTACTCATGGAAAGCACGCTGGAGCTGCTGGGCAAGCGCGGTTCGGAGTTGCGCGATGCGACGGCCGCGGACCGCAAGGCGCGGCGCGACCCTCTGCCGCTGACCTGGGACGAGGGAACGGTGCGCAAGGTCGAGTTTTTGGGCATTGAGCGCAAGACGGAGCCGAGTGCGGTGAGCGGCGGCGAAAAGGTGATCTGGACCGGCGTGCCGTGGAAGCGCGAGATCGACCTGACGGTGCACGACAAGCCGGGCATTTCGGTCAAGCGGCCCAAGCGCTACTGGATTCCCGATGCGTGGGCCGGCCTCATTGTGCCGCTTCTCAAGGCGCATGGCATCGTCGTGGACACCGGTGAACCACGCGAGGTTGCGGTGTCGGTCTACCGCGTAGCAACCTACGAACTGGGCAAGGCGCCTTTTGAGGGGCGACTGCGCGTGGACACAGCGACATTCAAGCAATCGCCAGCCACGCTGCGCGCCCGAAACTCCGTCGCCGTGGACCAGCCGCTGGGCGACCTCGCCATGGTGCTGCTCGAACCGGAGTCGCCGGACTCGCTTTTCCGCTGGGGTTTTTTCAACGGCATCTTCCAGCGCACCGAGTACATCGACAACTACGTCATCGAACCGCTGGCCGAGAAGATGCTCGCCAACGATCCGGCACTCAAAAAGGCGTTCGAAAAACGGCTGGCCGACGACGAAGAGTTCGCGAAGGATGCGCGCGCCCGCCGCATGTGGTTCTACGAGCGCACGGAGTACTTCGACAAGCGCTGGCGCGTGATTCCGATCGGACGCGAAGAACGCTAGCTTCCCCGCATCGAGAGGCTGATGCGGCCGCGCGCTTCATCGACTTCGATCACCTTGACGCGCACCTGCTGGCGCACGCGCACGACTTCGTTGG
>CBDURV010000009.1:0-21651 GCA_965369495.1 uncultured bacterium | reverse complement strand
CCCTACTACAGCAACAAGACGGGTCGCTACAGCGGCTTCCACTACCGGCGGCCGGTCACGATCGTCTACGTTCCCTTCGGGTTCTATCGCGACTGTCGCACGACCTACGTGAGCGTTTCCGATTCCGTGCGCGACGACTACGCCATCGAGGAGTACGAGGCGAGCGAGCCGGACGTCTACACGACCGACGACCCGGATGCGCTGCTGCCGGAAGCGGCGGCGGGGTCGGCGGCAGCGGAGCGCTACATGCGCGAGGCGAGCGTGCTCTTCGGCAGTGCCGAGTACCCCGAGGCGGCGCGACGCTTCCGCCTGGCCGCGATTGCGGCGCCCGGCGAATCGGGCCCGCTCTTCGCGATGGGACAGGCGCTCACCGCCCTCAAGAACTATCCCTACGCCGCGAAGGTAACGCGCAGGGCGCTCGACATGGAGCCGACACTACTGCGCGAGGGCGGCGATATCGTCGGCGTCTATGCGAACCGCGAGGAATTCGATCGCGTGCAGGCGACGGTACGCACGCGGGTCGAGGAGCACCCCGACGACCAGCACGCGCTGTTCATGCTGGGCGTCGGCCCGTACTTCAGCGGCGATCCGGCCGCGCGCGAGACGTTCCGCGCCCTGGGCGCCCGCAGCCGTAACGACAGCATCGTCGCCGGCTTCTCGCAGGCGGTGGCCGAGCGCTTCAAGAGCGACGCGGCGCTACCGGAGGTCGAGTAGCAGGCTTCACGCCGCCAGGCCACGCGCCCAGAAGCCCACGAAATACGCGAGTGCCGCCGCGCCGCTGCCGACGATCAACGCCGCGACGGCGTGCGCGAACATCGACTCGCCCACCAGCCTGCCCTTGACCACGCCGATCAAAATGAACATCGCCGCGGTCAGGCTGGCGCTCAGAGCGAACCAGTGGTCGGGTCCGATACGGTCCATGAACATGAGCGGCACCAGCGGAATGAGACCCGCGCCGAGGAAGGCGAGAAACGTCGTAACGCCCGCGCGCGCCGGGGCGGGAGTATCGAGTTGCAGGCCGAGTTCCTCTGTGAGCATCGTGTCGACCCAGCGCTCGCGATCGCGCGTGATCGCCTCGACGACCTCCTCGAGCACATCCCCCTTGACGCCCTTTTGCCGGAAGATCTCGCGGATCTCCTCGCGCTCGCCGTCGGGGATGGTGTCGATGTGCATCTCCTCCATGCGCCGCGCGCGCTCGACCACCTGCCGGTCCGACTTGGCGGCGAGGAAGTTGGAAACCCCCATCGAAAAGCCGTCGGCCAGCACGTTCGCGAGGCCCAGTACGAGCGCGATGCCGCCCGACAGCCCCGCACCGGTGGAACCCGCGACGATCGCGAAGGTCGTCACGACGCCGTCGATCGCGCCGAGTACACCGTCGCCGATGTAGCTGTGTTCGGTGGTCGCGGCGATGCGCGCGCGAATCGCCTCGGGAGTGTGATCGTGCTTCAGCGCCACTTGTCGGGTTTCGGGTCGTCGTTCTGTTTCTTCGCGTCACGCAGGCGCTTCTGGAAGATGTCGTCCGCCTCCGCCTCGCGGCGCTTCTGCTGGGCGAACAGGTCCTCCATGTCGTGCGACGGTTTTTCCTTCATCGCGTCGGCCCAGGGATCGGCGGAGTGGCGCTCGATGCGCACCGACTTCCTGCGCGTATCTATGAAGAGGCGGACTTCGTCTCCCGGCTCCGCTCCCAAAGCCGCGAGCGCTTCCGGCGGCAGGCGCAGCGATCCGTCCGGCTCGATCGTGTGGGCAGTAGGGGCCATCGGGCTACACGTCCTTTCTGCCAGCGATGAGACCGTCCACGACGCTCGGGTCGGCCAGGGTCGAGGTGTCGCCCAGATCCTCGTTGTCCCCTGCGGCGACCTTGCGCAGGATGCGGCGCATGATCTTGCCGCTGCGCGTCTTGGGCAGTCCCGGAACGATCTGAACCGCGCTGGGCGCCGCGATGGCGCCGATGGTCGAGCGCACCTGCTGAGCGAGCGCGATTTCCAGTTCCGCGTCCGCGTCGAAGCCGTCGTTCAAAATGCAGTAGGCGTAGACCGCGTTGCCCTTGATCTCGTGGGGCACGCCGACAACGGCCGCCTCGGCGCAGGCGGGATGCTCGACCAGCGCGCTTTCGATCTCGGCGGTGCCGAGGTTGTGGCCCGAGACGATCAGCACGTCATCGACGCGCCCCGTGATCCAGTAGTAGCCGTCCCCGTCGCGGCGACAGCCATCGCCGGTGAAGTACTTGCCCGGGAACCGGCTGAAGTACGTCTCCATGAACCGGTCGTGGTCGCCGTAGATGGTGCGCATCATGCCGGGCCACGGGAAGCTCATGCAGAGGTTGCCGCTGACATCGTTGCCGACCAGTTCGTTCCCCTCGTCGTCCACCAGCACCGGCCGGATGCCCGGCAGCGGCAGCGTCGCGGAACCCGGCTTGAGCGGCGTCGCCCCCGGCAGCGCCGAAATCAGAATGCCGCCGGTCTCCGTCTGCCACCACGTATCGACGATCGGGCAGCGCTCCTCGCCGACCACCTCGTGGTACCAGCGCCACGCCTCCGGATTGATCGGCTCGCCCACCGTGCCGAGCAGGCGCAGCGACTTGCGGCTCGTGCGCCTGACGGGGTCTTCGCCGTGCTGCGCGATGGCGCGAATGGCGGTCGGCGCGGTGTAGAAGAGGGAGACCTTGTGGCGATCGACGACCTCCCAGAAGCGACTCCAGCTGGGATAGTTGGGCGTGGATTCGAACAGCACGCCGGTCGCGCAGTTCGCCAGCGGCCCGTAGACGATGTAGCTGTGTCCGGTAATCCAGCCGCAGTCGGCCGTGCACCAGTAGACGTCGTCTTCGTGGCAATCGAAGACGTTTTCGTGCGTGTACGCCGCATAGACCATGTAGCCGCCGGTCGTGTGCAGCACCCCCTTCGGTGTTCCCGTCGAGCCGCTCGTGTAGAGAATGAAGAGCGGGTCCTCGGCGCCCATCTCCTCCGCTTCGCATTCGGGCGATGCCGCCTCGAGCAGCGGTTCGACCCACTGGTCGCGCCCGTCGGTCATTTCAACCTCGGCGCCACTGCGCTTGACCACCAGCACCGTCGTGCAGCAGGGCGATTGCGCCACAGCCGCGTCGCTGATCTTCTTCAGCGGCACACCGCGACCGCCGCGCAGGCCTTCGTCCGCCGTCACGAGCAGCTTGCACTCGGCGTCGAGAATGCGGTCGCGCAACGACTCGGCCGAAAAGCCGGCAAAAACCACGCTGTGCACGGCGCCGATGCGCGCGCAGGCGAGCATGGCGGCAGGCAGCGCGGGAACCATCGGCAGGTAGAGACAGACGCGGTCGCCACGCCGAACACCGTTCTGCTTGAGCACGTTGGCCCAGCGGCAGACCATTTCGAGCAGCTGCGCATAGGTGATCGACTCGTGCTGGCCGGGCTCGTCCTTTTCCCAGATGAACGCGACGCGGTCGCCGCGCCCCGCCTGCACATGGCGATCGAGGCAGTTCTCGGATGCGTTGAGAGTGGCGCCCTCGAACCACTTGATATTGCCCGTGTCGAAGCTCCAGTCGAGCACGTTGTCCCACTTGCGGCGCCAAGTGATGCGCTCGGCAACGCCGGCCCAGAATGACTCCGGGTCGGAGACCGACTGTTCGTAGAGCTCGCGATACTGCCCCATCGAATTGATGAGCGCGTTCGCTGCGAATTTACTCGGCGGCGGATAGATCGAATCCATGCGCGAATTATGACGTATGAGCGCCTACTTGTCGCGGCAGCAGGCAGTACCGCACCAGCCCTCCGGCAATGCTCCGGCAAGCAGCGGCGAAGAGCGCGTTTGCGCCAGCGTGGCCAGCGAGGGCAGCGGCGGGAGCGGACCCACGAGCGGGTGCCCGCGAATCACGAGGCCCTGGCCGTCGGAGATGGCCGGATCAACCGGACGCACGCGCCAGTGCATGAGGTTGCCGCCGCCCTCGACCGAGCAGGTCGCATCGGTGCCGGTAGCCGGGCACTCCAGCGTGTCGTCGATCAGGTCGTGGCCGCCGTCGCTCTCCGTCGTGTGCAGCAAGCCGAGGAAATGGCCGATTTCGTGGGCAGTCACGTAGCCGTTCTGGGCGACGGTGCCGAAATCGAAGTCGACCATGACGCCCGAATCGGGTGTGCCGTTGCGGGCGGGACCGGCCAAGCGCGCGGCGACGCCGACGGGACCGGAGAGGGTCTTCAGCACGAAGAAGAGATTTACGCGCGTTTCGGTGGCGACCGACGACTCGGCGCAGAGATCGCCGAACTCGCCCTGCGAACCGATGTTGTCGTAGGCAGCGTCGGCAAGCGCGTAGTAGTCCACCTGGCCGATGCGCAGGCCCTGCTGGGCAAAGATGCGATCAGCCTCGGTCAACACGGCCTGCAACCGGGTGTGGGTGGGCGCGTCGGCGATGTCGATAGCGAGGCCTGGCGCCAGGTAGACGTTGATGTGCAGTTCTCCCGTCTGGGAGCTGCCACCGGGCCGGTTATGCACGATGGTGCGCACATCGAACGACGATGCGCTGCCCGACATCAGGTAGAGCCGGAAACGGTAGATGCCGCCGCCCGGAACCAGCTTCAATGCGCTGCGGTCGCTGCTGGGCACGGTTGCGGTGAACACCTCGTCGCCCGTGAACCACAAGAATTCGCCGGTGGCCGTGTCGTTTTCATAGACGTGGCCGACCGGTCCCTGGAACTCCAGCAGTCCGATTTGCGCGCCGTCTCGCAGGGCCTCGATGGAAAACGAAATCGCGTGCGGCGGCACATCGACCTCGATCCAGTCGGTCTCATCGTCGGTGAGCGTGACGGTGCCGAAATCGGTGATGATCTCGGCCGGCCACGTCGAAGACCTGCCCGTGACGCTGATCGACAATGCGTCGCCCGGAGCGTCGTGCGCCACCGCGATCGAGAAGCCGTGCGTGCCGAGTTGCTGCGGTGAGTAACGCAGCGCCAGCGACGCGGTCGCGCCCGGCGCAAGGGTGCCCGAACCGCCAGTCAGCATGAAGTCGGCCGGCAGCGCCGTGATCGCCGAGAAATCGAGCGGCGTGACCGCGCTGGAGTTGCGCACCCGCATTTCGCGCGTCGCCGACTCTCCGACGAGCACATCGCCAAACGCGATCGACGGCGTGAGCAGATCGATACGGGGCGTTTCCACGCTGGCGCTGAAACGAATGCGCAGGTTGCGCCGGTTGCCCTCGGAGACAATGCTCAGCAGCATCTCGCCCTCCGCGGTCGCCGCTCCGTCGGGCGCGTAGGCAACATCGAACTCGCGCTCCGCACCAGCGCTGATCACGAGCGGGAACGTCGGCTTCGCCAATGCGAACGCGCCCGTGGGCGCCTCGACGAGTTCGACTACAGCCTCGGCCCCGAAAGGGTTCGCAACCCCGACGGGACGATTGGTCTGCACATCGCCGCGAACCAGCGCGAAGGGCTCCGCCTGCAGTGTCGTCGAAACGGTGCTGCCGCAGCCTCCACCGCAGGCAATGCAGATAATGAGTCCAAGAATCGAGTAGCGCACGTCCACCAGAACTTATCGGACGACTCTCCCGGGTCACTAAAACAGCCCAATTTGGCGCAGGCACTTGCGTGCGGCGGTTGCCAACGGGATTTTGCGAAGCTGGCGCGGGCTGAACCAGGTGCCTTCGCCGCTGGCGCGCCCGGGGTGGATGGTGATGCGGTAGCGGCGATCGAGAATGCCGTGGGTCACCTCGCCCACGGGTTCGCCCCCACCGCGCGACGGGGGCAAATCCCACATGCCGCCGACATGCGCGCCCTCCGCGATGCGGCGCAGGAAAACGCGGTCGCCGGAGCGGGCGAGCTTCACCGCGCGCCTCTCGTTCCGCAACTTGGGGCGCACGCGGGCGGGCGGAAAGCGCTCGGGTTGCGCGCGGCCGGAACAGGCGCTCGCGAGCGGGCACGACTCGCATTTCGGCGAGCGGGGCGTGCAGACGGTGGCGCCCAACTCCATGACTGCCTGGTTGAAGTCGCCGGGCGCGTCCGGGGGAATCCAGCCGTCCACAGCCTGCTGCACCTCGCGCTTGCTCATCGCCTGTGCGCAAAAGCGCATCACCACGCGCTCCACGTTGCCGTCCACCACTGCCACCTGCTCGCCAAAGCAGATCGAGGCGATAGCGTGGGAGGTGTAGGCGCCGATTCCAGCAAGCCCCCGCAGCCCCATTGCATCGTCCGGCAGCCCCTGCTTCGCGACCTGTTTCGCGGCCTCATGCAGCATGCGCGCGCGACGGTAATAGCCGAGGCCCGCCCAGTGCGCCAGCACCGTCGCCTCGCGCGCCCGCGCCAGTGCCCCAACATCGGGGAAGCGCGCCATGAAGCGCGTGTAGTACGGCACGACGGCGGCCACGCGCGTCTGCTGCAACATGATTTCGGAGACCCAGACCGCGTAGGGATCGGTCGTACGCCGCCAAGGCAGGTCGCGGCGCGCCCCTCGGTACCAGTCCAGCAGCCGTATACTCTGCATCCCCTCGGACGATAAAAGAAATGGCTGACGATGTGCGCATGCGCGGGTTTTCCCGCCGCACCGACGTGGAACAGGCTCAACGCCTCGTGGACGATCGCGTTTCCACGCTCGACGGCGAGTTGATCGACCTGATGCAGGCGACGGGCCGCGTCCTGGCGCGCGCCGTCACCTCGCCCGTGAACGTGCCCGCCTTTCGCCGCTCCGCCATGGACGGTTACGCGGTCATCGCCGAGGAGACGTTCGGCGCCACCACCCACGACCCGCGCCGCTTCGAGATCCACGGCGAGAGCCTGCCCGCCAAGCCGGCCGCCTCCGATGTCGGCCCCGGCGTGTGCATTCGCATCATGACCGGCGCCCCGGTGCCCGACGGCGCCGACGCGGTCGTGCCGGTGGAGTTCACCGAACTCGACGACGGCCGCGTACTCGTGCGAGAGCCGGTCACGCCCGGCAAGAACGTGGGTGCCGTCGGCGAAGACATCACCACGGGCGACGAGTTGTTCCGCCCCGGACGGCGCCTCAGGCCGCAGGATCTCGGCGTGCTCTCCTCGATCGGGCTGGGCCGCTTTTTCGTGGTGCAGCAGCCCAAGGTGAGCCTGATCGTCACGGGCCAGGAGCTTTTGCCCCCCGGTTCGAAGCCGCACGGCTATTCGATCGTCGATTCCAACACGCCCATGCTCAAGGGACTCGTGGAGCGCGATGGCGGCCAACTTCTGACCGGTCCGATCGTGCGCGACGACCGCACCGCGCTCAAGGAGGCGCTGCAGGTCTGCTCGCTCGAAACCGACGTGGTGCTAGTGAGCGGCGGCAGCAGCGTCGGCGTCGAGGACCACGCCCCCTCGATCATCGCGGAACTGGGCGAGCTGCCGGTACACGGCGTCGCCATGCGCCCCGCGTCGCCGGCGGGAATCGGATTTCTGGGCCCCAAGCCGGTTTTTCTGCTGCCCGGAAACCCGGTGAGCTGCCTCTGCGCCTACGATTTTTTCGCGGGCCGCGCCATTCGACAGCTGGCCGGGCTGCACGCCGGCTGGCCGCACGTGCGCGTCCGAATGCCGCTGGCGCGCAAGATTTCGTCGGTGCTCGGCCGCACCGACTACGCCCGCGTCCGCATCGAGCAGGGGCGCGTCGTCCCGCTCGCCATTCGCGGCGCCGCAATTTTATCCAGCACGACGCGCGCCCACGGCTTCGTCATCGTTCCCAAGGATGCCGAAGGCCTCGCGGAAGGCGCAGACGCCGAAGTGCATCTTTATTAGACTCCGCCCCTTCGAGGAGGAATCGTATGAATCGGGCTCTAATCCTGCTCCTGGTCCTGGCGAGCGTCGCCTGGTCGCAGGGGGCGGACGACGTCAAAAAGGCCGTGGCCGACACGAAGGCCGCCTTCAAGACCAAAGACGAAACCGCCATCGAAGCCGCCATCCGCGCCGCGGGCAAGGTGGACGACGATGCCGTCGCCAAGGAGATCGCCAAGGGGCTCCGCAATCGCAGCCTTGCGGTGCGCGAAGCCGCTATCGACGCGCTCGGCCAAATGAAGAGCACGAAGGCACTCAAGGAGTTGCACCGGCTCTACTACGGCGACCGGGATCTGTCGAAGGATCCGCCGCTCTTCGCGGCGTTGCTCAGGGCGATCGGCCGCCACGGCGACAAGTCGTCGATCAAGGTGCTGACCGACAGCGTCTTCCGAAACCTCTCGCTCGAGGCGGGCAACGCGCGCCTGATGGGGCTCGGCAACATCCGCCACAAGGATTCCGTCGAGGCGCTCATCAAGCTCTCGCGCAAGTCGAGCGGCAAGCAGCGCGGCTCGGGCGTCGTCTCCCAGTGGCGCGGCGCTTTCGTGCAGTCGTTCCACGACGCCATCTACATCCTGAGCGGCGACGACTTCGGCCGCGGGCAGGAAGACCTCGAGAAGTGGTGGCGCGCGAACCGCAAGGATCTCAAGATCGAGGCGGAACGGCCCAAGGTGCCCGACGATGTGAGCCGCCGCTGGGGCGCCTACTGGCAGGTCACCTACTACAAGGACGCCAAGTCGGCGCCGCCGCCGCAGACGTTCGCCCCGCCCATCCAGATCGTCGACAACCCGACGCTGGATCAGGTGAAGCAGTCGGTGGACAACATCAAGAGCGCATTCAAGACGAAAGACGCCGACGAGATCGCCAACGCGCTCGAGCGCAACGGCGGCGTCGTCGACGACAAGGTCGTCTACCAGGTTGCGAAGGGGCTGCGCTCCAAGGATCGCAAGGTCAAGATGACCTCGGTGGAAGTGCTCGGCTGGCTGCCCAGCAACCAGGCGCTCAAGCAACTGCACCGCATGTATCGCCGCGAAAAGGACCTCGGCAAGCGCGACGAGTCGATGTTCGCGATGCTGCTCAAGGAGATCGGACGCCACGGGGACAAGAGTTCCATCACGGTGCTCTCCGACAAGCCGTTCAAGTACCACACGCTCGCATCGAGTCGCGCGCGCATCCTCGGCCTCGGCAACATCCGTACGCGCTCATCGGTCGAGACGCTCATCAAGGGCATGCGCCTGACCGGCACATCGGGCGCCCGCAACGCCCGCGGGTTCAAGCAGGACGAACCGCGCGCCATGCCGGAATTCAATATCGCGCTTACGGTCCTGACCGGCGACTCCATGGGGACCAGCCAGCAGGTTTGGCAGGACTGGTGGAACGACGTCAAGAGGAAGCTCAAGGTTGACGCCGAACGCCCGCAGGTGCCCGACGACATCCGCCGCGCGTGGGAGGCCTATTGGAATGAAAAGTACTAGCGTCACTCTCCTCCTCCTGACGGTTCTTGCCGTCGCGTGCAAGTCGAGCTCCATCGAGGGCAGCGGCTTTCTCGACGACTACTCCGGGCTCAAGAAGAGCAAGGAGAACAAGGGCGCTTGGAACTGGTACAAGCCCGGCATCGATCTGCGCAAGTACAGCTTCCTGCAGATCGACCCGATCGTCGTTCGCGCCCTACCCGGATCCGCCACCGACAAGCTGTCGGCGGACCTCAAGAAGCGCGCCACCGATGGCTTCAAGGAAGTGCTCTACGAGACGATCGACCCCTACTACACGGTCGTGCCCAACAAGGGCGCCAACGTCCTGCGCGTGCGTCTCGCACTCACGGACCTTACGCCCGACGAGGGCGACGGGGCGGAGGGCAGCGCCGCACTCGAAGGCGAGTTGATCGACAGCGTTTCCGGCGAGAGCCTGGCCAAGTTCGTAAGCCGCGTCTCCGGCAGCAGCAAGGGCTACCGCGCAGAGAAGCAGTGGCGCGCGGTCGAGGGGGCGTTCATCGAGTGGGCCGAGCGCCTGCTCGACTACATGGATTCGTTCCAAGAAGCGGAATAGCGTGAAGATCGGGCTGGCCCTCGGAGGTGGCGGCGCCAAAGGGCTGGCCCACATCCCGCTGCTGGAGGTGTTCGACGAGTTGGGCGTCCGGCCCGCGGTGATCTCCGGCACGAGCATCGGCGCCATCGTCGGCGCGATGTACGCGGCCGGGCGCAGCGGCAAGCAGATCCGCGCCTTCGTCGAGGAGGTGGTCCCGCAGGAAGAAGAGAGCACGCTCGACTCGCTCAAGAAGCTCTTCGCGAACGGAATGACCGACATCGTTTCGCTCAACTTCGGCGGCGGCGGAATTTTCGACCATTCGAAGATCGACAAGTTCTTCGGCCGCCTCGTGGACGACTCCACCTTCGAGACGCTCGAAACTCCGCTCAAGATCGTCGCCGCCGATTTCTGGAAGCGCGAGGAGATCGTCTTCGAGACGGGTGACCTCGGCGTCGCCGTGCGCGCGTCGATGGCGATTCCCGGCATCTTCAAACCGGTCGAGTGGGAAGGGCGCATCCTCGTGGACGGTGGCGGCGTCAACCCGCTTCCCTTCGACCTGCTGCGCCAGGAGTGCGACCTCGTCGTGGCCGTCGATGTCTCCGGCATGCTCACGCCTCCCGACGATCCCATGCCGGGCGCGCTCGAAGCGCTCATGGGCATGTCGCAAGTCATGTCCCGCTCGATCGTCGAGAGCCGCCTCAAGCTGGCGCAACCCGATCTACTCCTGCGCCCCACCATCGAGGACGTGCGCGTGCTCGAATTCTGGAAGGCGTCCGCCATCTATCACGGCGCCGAGGCCGAGGCGCAGCGCCTGCGCGAGTGGCTCACCGAGGTACTTGCCTAAATCTCTCCGGCCCCAAGACACGTCGGTGACGCCAACGCGCGGTAACATTCCCGCCATGGCGCTGCGGTTGGAGCACGTCTCTCACAAGTTCGGGAAACAACAGGTCCTGGACGATGTGTCATTGTGCATTGAGCCGGGCGACTGCTACGGCTTCATCGGGCACAACGGCGCGGGCAAGACCACGGCGATGCGCGTGATGCTCGGGCTGCTCAATCCCGACGAGGGCCGCGTCGTCATCGACGGGTTCGAGGCGAACCAGTACGAGCGGGAGGCACGCGTGCGCATGGGCGCGCTCATCGAGCAGGCGGGCTTCCACGCCAACTGGTCCGGCGCGAAGAATCTCTACCTGCTCATGCGCCTCGCCGGCAAGCCGGCCGACATACCGGCGCTGCTCGAACGGGTCGGCCTGACGCACGCGGGCGACAAGCCGGTGCGCGCCTACTCGCAGGGCATGCGCCAGCGACTCGGCGTGGCGCAGACGCTGCTGAGCGATCCCGCCTACGTACTGCTCGATGAGCCGTCCAACGGACTCGATCCCGACGGTATCGAGGACATGCGCAAGCTGCTGCGGCGACTCACGCGCGAAGAGGGCCGCACCGTCCTCATTTCGAGCCATCAGTTGCACGAACTTTCCGGCCTCTGCAACCGCGTGGGCGTGTTGCGGCAGGGACGGCTGGTCATGGAGCAGACGGTCGAGGATCTCCTGCGCAGCGACCGCTACCAGATCAAGACCAATGATCCCGAGCGCGCGCTGCGCGTCATCGAGTCGATGGGCCTGCCGGCGGGTCGTCCTGACACGACCGCCAGCGCGCTAACCGTCAAGTTGGGCGAGCGCGATCCCGCCAGCGTCGTCAAGGCGCTCGTCGATGAGGGCATCGCGATCGAGTCGTTTGCTCCCAATCCGCCGTCGCTCGAGGAGATCTACCACCGCGAGTCGCCGCCGGCACCGCCGGTCGCTCCCATCGTGGTCTCCGCGCCCGCCGAACTGCGCGCGCCCAAGCGCCCCACCCGGCGCATGATCGGCCACGAGTTCCGCCGCTGGCTCGGCCAGTGGACAGTGCCCGTGATGCTCGGCGTACCCGCGCTCATGGGACTGCTCGCGATCTTCGCGCGACTCGCCGAAACCCGGGCGGACGAGGCAGCGGT
Source organism: uncultured bacterium (assembly GCA_965369495.1). Taxonomy (GTDB): domain Bacteria; phylum Planctomycetota; class PLA2; order PLA2; family PLA2; genus JBCDBY01. The sequence goes on along the minus strand of CBDURV010000009.1, from coordinate 9,894 downwards.
TGCCGCCGGCGAACTCGCGACCACGACCGCCGTCAACGCGTTCGAGGGGATGGCACGCGCGCTGCACCCCGGCCTATGGCTGCTCTCCTACGTCGTCATGGCCCTCGCCAGTCTTTCCATCGCGGGCGAGTACAGCCAGGGAACGCTGCGCAACGTGCTCTTGCGCCCGCTCACGCGCGTGCAGATCGCACTCGGCAAGTGGCTGGCGCTGCTGCTCGTCACCGGCGCCTCCTACCTGCTGCTCGTCGCGGTCGCCGCCGCGGGCGCAACGTGGGCGTTCAAGTGGGAGGGCGTCGTCGAGATCCTGCCCAACGGCGAACCGTTCGAACTGGTCAAGCGGGCGGAGATCGTGCCGGTCTTCTGGCGCGCGCTGGTGTCGCCCGTTTTGCCGCTCATGGCGTTCGCGGGAATCGGCTTCCTGCTCGGCGCCCTCGTGCGCCGCGGCGCGACCGCGCTGGCCGCCAGCATCTGCGTGGGAGTGCTGTTCGACTTCCTGCGCAGCGCCCTGGTCAACAGTCCGCTCGAGGCGTGGTCACCCGCGACCTACCTGCCGTCCGAGTTGGACGGCCGCACCTCGTACATGGATCACTTCCTGCAGATTTCGGAGGGCACGAGCAACACGCTCTTCCAGTTCGCCGGATCCGAAGTCTACGTTCCGCTCGCATGGGCGCTGGCGACTTTTGGCGCCGCGGCATGGGTTTTGAAGAGGAGATACGTGCCTTGAGCCGAATCGTCCTGCTTTTCCTGCTGGCCGCCCTGGCGGGATGCTCCCTGCTTGCGCCCAAAATCAACAAGACCGCGCCCGCGCTCTATGACATGGAAGAGCCGCTGGCGCTCCACGATGAGCCCGCCGATGAGGAGGAGCGCCTCGCACTGCCCTCCGGAGGCTTCACTGGTGTCTATGGGAGGGACTCCCGGCAGTCGCTCTCCGAACTCGGCGAGGAGCCGGAAGGCGTGCTGGTTGACCGCGTCGTGGAAAATTCGCCGGCCGCCTTCGCGGGGCTGATCAAGGGCGACCTGATTCTCGAAGCCAACGGTGAGCCGGTGCTGTACACCAGCGAGTGGCGCAAGCTCGAACTGGACAGCGCGCCGGGCACGAAGATCAGTCTGCTCTACGACCGCGCCGGCGCCGAGCGCGAAGCGACACTCGAAGTCGCGCCGCGTGCGTGGATCGCGCAGCGCCAGGAGACGCAGCGCTACCGCGATGAAGACCGCACCGGCATCGTCGTGCGCACCGCCACCGAGGTGGAAGCGCGCGGCGCCGGCCTCGGCCCCGGCGCGGGAGCGGTGCTGGTCGGCATGTCGCGCAGCAGCCCCTGGCGCGCGGAACTCGTCTACGGCGATCTCCTCGTCTCGGTCGACGACACCCCCATCACACATCCCAATGTGCTGCTGGCCGCCATCCGCGACGCGAAGAAAGACGCGCAACTCAAGATCACCTACATGCGCGCCGGTGAACGCCGTGAGGTCGAGGCGCCGGTGAGCCAGCGCACGCAGCAGCAGCAGATGGTCGACGTCCCGTTGCTCTACTACTTCGAGCGCGACCGCGACCGCGTCACCTGGTGGGTCTTCTTCGGCATCTACAAGCACACGCGCACGGCGGCCGCCAGCGAAGCGCGCATTCTCTGGATCTTCAAGGCGCGCTCAGGCGACTCCGACCGGCTGGAGGAAGTGAAGGAGTGAGACTGCTCCTCGTGTTACTCACGCTGTGCGCTGTCGTAGCCGCGCAGCAGATCACGCCGGTGCAGGCGCCCGACGGCATGACCGTCAGCGCGGCGCTCTACGCCGACGTGAACGGCGACGGCCTCGACGACCTCGTCATCTCCACGACCGGCCAGGAGCGGGCGCTTCGCATTCACCTGCAGCGCGCCAAGAGCGTCCCATTCGACGGCAAGCCCGACTACGAGCTGTCGCCGGTCTACAAGGACGTGGTCACGTTTGCCGTGGGCGACGTCCACCCCGACCCCGGCAGCGAGATCGTGCTCGTCACCGACCGGGGCATCTTCGCCTGGCGCCCCAAGGGCCCCGAAAAAGAGCGCGCGGTGCGCATCGCCTCGTGCGATTTCCTCTGGCAGCTTCCGTGGAAATCAGCCTGGCCGTGGCAGGAGCTGCTGCGGGACATCAACGGCGACGGCCTGATCGACTTCGTCGTACCCGAGCCCGAGGGCTACCGCATCATTCGGCAAACCGAGCTGGGCGTCTTCGCGGAGCCCGCCCTGCTCGTCGTTCCCGCCGGCCCGGAAGTTCCGGAGGCGGCGGAACTTTCCTCGCGTTCGCGGCGCACGCGCATGGTGCAGAAGTACCGCGGGCGCGTCTCCATCGGCGGCGGCGGCGGCGAGTTCGTCGCGCAATTCTCAGGGCCGCTGGTCGATGTCTCCGACCGCGTGCCGGCGCCGCAGTTGATGGACTGGGACGCCGACGGCGATCTCGATCTCGCCATCCGCACGACGACGCAGCTATACGTGTGGATCCAGGACAAGAACGGCAGTTTCGGGCGCCGACCCGGCGTGGATATCGTTATGCCGGTGGTCGCGGACCGCAAGCGCAAGCTGGAGGTCTCCTACTCGGCGCACATGGTCGATCTCGACCGCGACAAGCGCGCGGACTGCGTCATCTTTTCGGGCGACCAGCGCAGCAAGGACATCCGCACCCAGGTGCAGTTCTTCACGCAGCGGCGCGGCAAGCCGCTCTTCGGCGAGAAGGGACTCCCTGACCAGTTGTTGGTGCTCGCCGGCTTCGCGGGCCTGCCGCGCTTCGACGACATCGACGGCGACGGCTACCCGGACCTGTTCGCGTCCGCCGTGCGCCCCGACCTGCTCGACTCGATCAAGGGGGGCTCGTCCAAGCATCTCGACGCGGAGGTCTACGTCTTCCTGAACCGCAAGGGCAGCTTCGCGCGACGACCCGACCTGCTGCATCGCACGAAGATCCGCGTCGATGGCATGAAGCCCACGCGCGGCGCGGCGATCATGCGATTCTTCGGAGACGCGACCGGCGACGGCATGCGCGATCTTCTGCTGCGCGACTCCTCCACCCGTCTCAAGGTCTTGATGACCCGCCGCAACGGAGACACGCTCAAGGTCTTCGACCGGCCGGTCTACGAGATTCCCATCTCGGAGGACGCGACCGTCACCATCGGCCCGCAGCGCAAGAACGCGCGCGGCAAGGACAAGGCTCCCGACCTGATAATCGTTGAGAACAGCCAGGTCCTTCACGTGAGGTTCAAGTGAGGGCGAGCGTTGTGAAGACCATCTGGGCCATTCTGCTGCTCGCCGCGGTCGCGCGCGGGCAGTCCTTCGAGAAGGTCGAGACGATCGCGCCCGGCCTCGACGTCGCCGACTGGAAACTGCTCGACCTCAACGCCAATGGCGTCGTTGAGTTTCTGCTCATCGGCGGCAAGGGGGAGGTGCGCACGTGGATTTTCGACAAGCAGATCGGCCGCATGGAAAAGCGACCGCGCGGCAAGCTCGTGTTGCCGGATTCGGAACGGACTCTGCTCGCGTGGGAAAAACTGCTGGCGGACCTGCCGCGCCCCCAACTGATCACGCTCTCCCCCAAGGGCGCGCACGCCTATCTCGCCGACGAATTCGGCGTGTTCGCCGTCAAACCGCGGGTATTGGCACGACGCGCGAAGTTCAAGCTGCGCGTGAACGACCCGCTCTTCGCCGGTGTCGTGCAGGACATCAACAGCGACGGCCAACTCGACATCGTGGTGCCGGGCTCCGAGCGCACCGAGGTCTGGATCCGCGACGGCGAGCGCTTTCGCCGCACCGCGCGCATCGCCGTCGACATCGACCGCTGGGACTCGGTCAACGGGCGCGCACTTTCCGATAGCCTCACCACCTCCTTCCGCATTCCCAACCTGCGCACGCAGGACATCAACGGGGATGGCCGGCCCGACCTGCTGGTCAGGAGCGGACGCAAGCGTTCCTTCCACCTGCAGGCGGAGGACGGCTCGTTTCCCGCCGAACCCGACGTCAAGCTCGACCTGCGGATCTTTCGCGATACGACGCCGGCCGCATCCCTGCGACCGGGGCGCACGCTTGCCGGAGGCAACAAGCAGCGCTACGAAAGCCGCGACCTCGACGGCGACGGGATTCCCGATTACGTCATCGCGCACCGCCGCAAGGTGTGGGTCTTCCACGGCAACAAGGTACGTCCGCAGTTCACCAAGCCGACGACGATCCTCAAGGTCTCGGATGACATCACCGCGATGGTGATCGCCAACCTCGACGACGATAAGTTTCCCGACCTGCTGCTACTCAAGATCCAGGTTCCCAGCGCGGCAGGCATCGTCGCCGGCCTCGTGGGCGGCCTGGAAATCGACGCGTCGGCGCTCGGCTACGCCAATGACGGCAAGCGCGGCTTCAGTCGCACGCCCAAGTGGCGCAGCACGATCACGCTGCAGATTCCCTCGATCACCAAGATCCTCAAGGACCCGGGCAAGATCTTCGACCGCTTCGAGCAGGCGGGAAAGAAGTTCCGCGTGCGACGTTCCGCCAACCTCAACGGCGACGAACTCGAGGACACGCTGCTGCTGAGCGAGGATCAGCGGACGCTCGAGTTTTGGGCGGGTAACCGCGAGCTCTCGGACGCGGCGGCGACTCTCGACTTCGAGAAGTACATTCGCCGCATTCTGTTCGAGGACGAAAACAAGAAGTGGGACCTCGATCGCATCGTCAAGTTCATCTCCGATCTCGCGGACCGGCGCACCGAGACGCTCACCGGCGGCCGCGCGCCGACGGCGACGCTGCAATTGCGCAACCCCCAGATGTTCGAGTTCATGGACTTCATCACGGGCGACATCGACGGCGATGGCCGCGACGAATTGATCGTCCGCTACGCTCCCGGCGGCCTCACCAACCGCCCGATTTTCGACATCATCCGCTTCAAGGGGAAGTAGGCCGCGGGAGTCCAACCAGCCACGACTCCCGAGAGCCCGGCCCTGGTCGATGCGCTACTGCCGAATCATGCGCGACGGCTCCCACTCTCGCGGCACCCAGCCGGCGGTACAGATAATCGCGCAGATCAACGTCGAGACGAAGACCAGTGCCTGCACGGCGAACGCGCCGAGGCCGACCGCGCCAAAGAGCGTCGAGAGGCCGAGCAGCAGGCCGGTGAGGGCGCCCGCGACCACGACGAGTGCCAGCACGGTCGCTAGTCCGCCGAAGACGGCATTGAGTGTGCGCACACCCTCGTCGCCGTAGACTTCATCGGAACTCGCGATGACCGTGCCGATGCAGATGAACGAGCCGACGAGCGCGATCGCGCCCGCCAACACCAGTGCGGGCACGGAGAGCGCGTAACCGGCAAAGAGCATCGGGCCACTTGCGCGCCAAAAGATCCAGCCGAACGCGCCGGCGCGTTCCGCCGCCGCGGAGGGAGTCTCCGCCTCCTCGCAACGTTCGACCAGCGGAACGTTCTGCACGAGACCAAGAAAAAGCGTGGCCGCCATCCGGAGACGAATGCGCCAACGGGCATCGCCCCGCTGCTGCATCTCTCCACGTTCCTCCCGCAGTTCACCCAAAAACTGCCGTCGGATCCGAATCGGCACCACCACCGAAACAAGCCTTATCCATCCGTCGCTGCCTATAGTCGACGAATTGATCATGTTGCCGGAAGAATGACACCCGTTTCGGCACGGGCAAGTCGTTATCGCTTTAGATTGGTCTCCGCGAGGAATCCGCGCTCGAGTTCGTCGATCGATTGGACGCCCCACGTGTCGCGTACGGCGCGCGCGAGGTCCTGCCGGGCAAAACGATCGAGAAACGTGCTCCAGTCGCGCGCGGTGCCCAATCCGCGCATGTAGGCGCAGAGCGCGAACGCCTGGTTGTAGTAGACGAAGGCGCGCTCGGGCGGCGTGGAGCGCAACGACGTGAGTTCCTTGAGCGAGAAGAGCGTCTCGCTTCGGCGCAGCCATGCGAGACGACGCTTGTGCGCCGATTCGCGCTCCCAGAGCATCGCCAGCCCCTCATCGAGCCAGTGCGCACGGCGAAACGCCTTCACGCCCAGATGCTGCACGACGTGAATCACCTCGTGCGGCAGCACCGTGTCGAAAAGGATCGACTGCCCGCCGTAACTCTCGATGCGCAGGAGCGCCTTGCCCCGTTCGTCGAGCGTGCGATAGGTCATGCCGTTCGATGACTCGCGCACCGCCGTCAAGCTCCCAATCGGAGTGCCCTGCGGGTTGGCGTCGGCGGCGATGTAGGTCTCGCGCCCGGAGTGGATCACGATCTGCGCGCGGGCGACGGAGGGCCGACGGCCGAGTAGTTCCAGCGATGCCGCATCGTAGACCGCGGAGGCCGTCGCGGCGACCTGCTCGGCCATCTCCTCGGTTGCGGCATGCACGGTGAAGATGCCACGGCGCGCGCTCTTGAGCGGAGCCACGAACGTCGCGTGCCAATGGCGTGCCCCCTCGCGTGGCGGATGGGTGATCGCCGCGCGCAGTGTGGACGCGGCGTAGACGCGCACCGTCTTGTAGGGCACGCCCTCGGCGTTCTTGCCCCCCTTCCGCAGCGTCGCGAGGCGCTGCGCCTCCGCGTAACCCGCGACCGCGTTGACCATGTCGCCTTCGAGTTGGTCGGCTACCGCCTCCAGAAAACGCGCCACGCCCGGCTGCGGATAGCCCACACCGAGAGATCGAATGATTCCGCGCGCCTCTTCGCCTCGTCCCTCCTTGAGCGCCTCGAGCACGGCGATCGGGCGCAGCAGGTCGAGCGCGCGAACGGAGTGACGGCGCGCGCCGAAGCTGCGGGCGGCGCGGAAGTGGTCGAGCGCGGCACGCAGCTGGCCCTGCCGCGCTGCGTCGATGCCCGCCTGCTCGTGTGCGCGGCCGAGCGTCCGTTCGGCCGCCGCATCGCGCGGGGGCTGGCGCAGTCGCCACGCATCGAGAGCCTGGAGACCGGCGGCGAACTCCCCCTTTGCGAACAGGCTGTCGGCCCGTCGCTTGAGTTCGAGCGTGCGGCGTTCTTCCCGCTCCACCTCCGCGCGCAGGCTGGCCAACAGCGGCGCGCCGGGCGCCAACTCCGCGAGACGCCCGACCCCGGTCCGGGCCGCATCGAGGCGGAAACGCGCCAGTTGCGCGCGCACGTGCTGGGCCAGCGCCTTCGCCAGGGCCGCGCGCGTCGCGGAGTCGCCGGGGTCGAGACGCAGCGCCCGTTCGTAAAGATCGACGGCGCGCGCGGTCGAACCGGAGCGCAGCCGCGACTCCGCCTCGCGGCGCAGGTAGTCGTCGCGCTTCTCGCGCACGATCCGCGCGATCCGCTTGCGCGATACGACCATGGTGCCCGACGGCATCGCGAGCACGATTTCCCGCTCGTTCTCGGTCTCGATCTCGCCGCGCAGCTTGCCCCCACCGCGCAGATGGATTTCGTCCGCCCAGCCCGGCATTACGGCCATCAGGAACATCAGGACGAGCCGGCGCATCGTTCCTCCCTATCGGCATCGGCTGGACCGAGCGGAATGGAGCCCTTGTCTCATTTCGTGACGGCCCCGGGAAACGGAAGCGGCATTCAGCGCCCGCCGCAAAAGTGCCGATAGGCAGGCGTTACCGGATCCACCCCTATTCAACTCGTGGGGGATCACCGGTTTCATACCGAATGGGATTCGCCGGCGAGCTCACCACCATCGGCCTCGGAGAGGTCTTCCAGAACGTCGCATTCAACCGCCTCACCGGCGTGTTGCGCGTGACGGAACGCGACCACTCCGCTGAGGTCTACATCAAGGAGGGGCGCATCCGTGCCTTCTCCCACGGCCACGACAAGCCGCTCGACTACGCGCTCATCGCGGAGCGCGCCGATTCCGCGCCGCCCGAGGCGATCCGCGTCGCCAACCGCCGGAGGCGACGCCGCACGCTGCGCGCGATGCTCGCCAAGTCCTGCGACGAGTTCGACGCGGAGCGCTACGACGCCGGAGTCCAGGCCGCCATCGAGGAGGAGGTGATCCTGCTCTTCAACTGGAAGACGGCGTCGTTCACCTTCGAGGACGGCCGCGCCGACCCGTCGGTGTTCGACAAGGAACAACTCGAGTGCAGCATCGCGCTCGACCCGCAGGGCATCTCCATGGAGGCGGCACGCCGCATGGACGAGTGGGAGGGCATCTCCCGCCAGATCGCATCGGAGCGCGAGATCTTCGTCGCGATCAACGAGCCGACCGACGACCTGCCGGAGGAAGCCACGCGGATCCTTCTGCTGCTCGACGGCACGCGCGATCTGCGCACCGTGATGGAAGAGCTTTCCGAAGCGCGCTTCCACGTCATGAAGACCGTCGCGGAACTGGTCAAGAACGGTTGGGCCACGCGCGCCGCGGCGGAACAGCTGCGCGACCTGGCACGCAAGGCGCAGGCGTCGGGGGACGTCCATCGCGCCGCGAGCTATCTCGAGTCGGCCCTCGAGCAGGAGGGCGGCGATCTCGAGGCGCGCTACGACCTGGCGCGACTCTACGAGAAGTCGGGCCGCAAGAAGGAGGCGGCGCGCGAGCAGAAACGCCTCGCCTTCGCCCGCGAGGAGCTGGGCAATCTCGACGAGGCGCTCGAGTGCTACGAGCGCGCAGCCGTGCTGGTGCCCTTCGACACCGACACGCTCGAGCACATCCTCAAGATCCACGACGATCGCGCCCAGCACTCCGACTTCGTCAAGGCGGGACGGCGCCTGGCCGAGGTCTACGCCGCCCAGTCGCTGCACGAGGAGGCGCGCGACGTCTATCGTCGCCTCGTCGAGCGGGACGGCGACAACATTTCGCTGCGCGAAGCGCTCGCCGCGACGCTGGTGAAGCTGCACGAGCCGCAGCAGGCCGCTGCGGAGATCCTGGTGCTCGCCCGCCGCGCGTGGTCGAGCCGCAAGTACGCCGATGCGCTGCACTACTACCGCAGCGTTGTGGCGGTCGATCGCGACTGCGAAGAGGCCAACGAGCGCATCGCCGAGATCGAGTCGGGCCGCGTCCGCCAGCGCAAGGCGCGCCACCGCCGCCGCTTCCTCATCGCGCTGGCTGCGCTGTTCGTCAGCGGCGCCGGTTGGCAGACGACGCGCGAATGGCACGCGCAGGAGGCGCTGCACCGCTCCGCGCTCTTCGCGACCACCTCCCTGGCGCAGTCCCCGGCCGACTCATCCGTCGTCTCCGCGCTGGAACGCTATGCGCTCGTCGCCCACGACTACCCCTACACGCGCAGCGCCACGCAAGCGGAGGAAGTGCTGCGTGCACTGTTGCTGGACCAGATGCAGCGCGTGCAGATCGCGGCGATCGTCAAGCCCGCCTCGGCCCGCGACCTGGTCGATCGCATCGACGGCCTCGCCTTTCCGCCGTCGGTCCGCGACGAGTGGAACCTCATGCGCGATTCCGCCCTCAAGGCGATCGCCGCTCGCGAAGAATAGCGCTACTCCTTCTCGAGCTTAATCGTGATCTTCCCGACTTCGTTGCCATGCAGCACGAAGGAGCCCTTGCCCACCGCGTAGCCTTCGCGGCCGGCGAACAGGGTGTAGGTGCCCGGCGCGAGCCCCGAGTCCGCCTTGGCGGTGGCGGCGGACGGGATGTAGTTGATCGAGGTGAAGCCGCGCTTGCCGCTCACCATCGTCACGAAGTGGATGTCGATCTGCTGGTTGTCGGGGTCGCGCAGGTCGAGCGTCACCTTGTCGAGCAGGTTCCCGTCGGGTCCCTCCACGCGCAGCTCCATTCCGCCGCCGGGCGAAATCGCGACGCGCACCTCCTGCGTGGTGCCCGCGACGACTGTCACCTCGGACACCTTGGCGGGAATCATCCCGGTCGAGAGAATCGTCAGCTCCCACGTGCCGGGCGGAACCTTCTCGACCAGCCAGCGCCCTTCCGAGTCGGGCCCGGTGGCGTGCCACTGCCGTGCCCCCGCCTCCCCGCGCCCCACCACCCCCACGCGACCCTTCATCT
>CBDURV010000008.1:0-22049 GCA_965369495.1 uncultured bacterium | reverse complement strand
CAACAATGGCACTGGCGAAGTACCTTCGCCACCGAATGCTCGTATCTTCTTGATGGCCAACGGGTTGCCGCGACCGCTTGCGGCACGCGTGCCGCAGATAACCCTGTACAGAGCACCTGCCGAGCGTGCCGCGCAGACACCTCCGTAGGGTCCGTGGGCGGCCTCCCGCGAGGCCCCGTGTGCGGCAGCGATGCCGCACACGGGTGACGCAACCCCATGAGCTGGCAGTGGTTAGGCCGTTGAGCTGGCGAAGTTACTTCGCCAGCTCACTCGTCACGCATGCGGAGATTGCCGTCGGCCACGGCTATCGCCACGCGCGACATCAGCGTGAACAGCAGCGCGCCCACGCCGAAGATCCCGACGCTGACCAGGATCTCGATGTCCGTCGGGTGGTATTCGTAGATCTCGCCCATGACCGACGGGGTGTAGCCGGGCACGACGAGTCCGATGCCCTTCTCGATGAAGATGCTCACGAAGATCAGGACGCAACCGATGTTGAGGAGCACGATGTTCTTGCGGAAGCGGGGAACGAGGAACAGGACGAAGGCCATGATTCCCGTTCCCAGGCTCGCCCATGCCCATGGGACCAGCGCCGTCTTGCCTTCGAGTCCGAAGTACAGGTAGCGCATGTGCTTGAGGTGGTGCGTGTCGGAGTAGACCTCCTTGAACACCTCGACGCCGAAGAAGAAGATGTTGATGAACATCGCGTATGCCATCAGCTCCGCGATTTTCCAGATGGCCTCGATCTTGATGTCGATCTTGTTCGTGCGCCGCAGGATCTGCAGCACGATGAGAATGATCGCGGGGCCGCTGCAGAACGCGGAGACCAGGAAGCGGGGTGCGAGCAGCGCCGCGTTCCAGTAGGGCCGGCCCGCGAGACCGTTGTAGACGAACGCCGTCACCGTGTGGATGCCGATCGCCATCGGAATCGAGAGCAGCACGAGCGGCATGAAGATCTTCTTGTTCGGCTCGCGCCCACGGAACAGGCTGACCAGCAGGTAGGTCACCACGCCGAGATTGAGGAAGAAGTAACCGTTCAGCGCCAACACGTCCCACGCCAGCAGCGAACTGGGAATGTTCAGCGTGCCGATGATTGGAATGATGTGCAGCAGGTTGTCCGGGCGCCCCATGTCCACCAGCACGAAGAGCATGCACATGGCGAGCGCGGCGATGGCGAGCGTTTCGCCCAGGATCACCAGCTCCTTGATCGGTCCCCAGTGATAGATGTACGCGGGAATCACCAGCACGACCGCGGCCGCAGCCACGCCCACCAGGAAGGTGAAGTTCCCGATGTAGAAGCCCCACGAAACGGGGTCGCGCAGCGCGGTGACGATCAGACCGTCCGAGAACTGCTGCGCGTACGCATACAGACCAACACCGATCATCGCGATCAGCAGGCCGAGCCACGCGTAGTAGATCCCGGACCCGCGCGTCACGATGCGGGCGCTGCCGACGGTGAAGTGGCCGAATGCCTGGAGGGATTTCATCCGTAGAAGTAGAAGAATTTGGGCCGGGTGTTCAGTTCCGCCTTCAACACGAACACGCGCTTGCGCTCCATGAGTTGGCGGATTTCGGACTTGGCGTCGAGCAGGTTTCCGAAGACGCGCGCTCCCGTCGGGCATGCGTCGTGGCACGCCGGGTAGAGCCCCTCGCGCGTGCGCTGGATACAGAACGTGCACTTCTCGACCACGCCGCGCTTGCGCGGCCGATTGCCGTAGACGTGCATCTTGGGATTGACCTCGTCCGCCGGCAGATGCGGATCGCACCAGTTGAAGTGGCGCGCGCCGTACGGGCAGGCGGACATGCAGCAACGGCAGCCGATGCACCAGTCGTAGTCGATCACGACAATGCCGTCCTTTTCCGCCCACGTCGCCTTGACGGGGCAGACCTTCACGCAGGGCGGGTTCTCGCACTGCTGGCACTGGACGGGGAAGTAGAACTTGCCCTCGGCGGGAACCGTTTCGTCCTCGTAGTAGGCATCCGCGTGGTCGAGGTCGATCCCCTTGTCCTTGTCCATCTGGAAGACGGTGATCCACTCGATCGGGTTGTTGTGCTTGCCGTCGGGATTGGCGCGGGACTGGTTGTTCTCCTCCACGCACGCCGTTACGCACAACCGGTTGCCGTTGCAGCGGGAGAGGTCGAGGCCGTAACCGAAGAGCACGTTTTTCAGGGGCGGAGTCGCGCCCACCGTGACCTCGCGGCCAAACTGCTTCGAGTAGTCGGTCTCAAGTCGCGCGAGAATTTCCGCGAGGCGCTCCGGAGATACCTCCTGAAGCCGCTCCCGCATGAACGCTTCCAGCACCTCATCGATGCATCCGGTCGCGGTCAGCGCCGTGGTGGCCACCGCACCCTTGAGGAAGTTCCGGCGCGAGGGCTCGGGGCTCATCGGACCTCCTCCGGCCGCGCGGGCCGCCGCTCCGCGGGCATGGGCTTGATGCTGGGATCGTGCGGCGTGTGGCAGTGCACGCAGAGCATGTACTTCCGCTTGCCGCCCCACTCGCCTGTGCGCTTGCCGTGCAACCCGTCGCGCCAATCGCGCAGTTTGGGGCCGTGGCACTGGCCACAAAGCACGTAGGAATTCTCGAACGGCAGCGTCCTTCCGCTCGCCAGGCGCAACCGGTCTCGGTTGGCGCGATCGTGGCACCCGAAGCAGTCGCGCTGCTCCTCGGCGTGGTGAAGCTTAATCGCCGCGTGCATCGGAGCGAGGATGCGCGTGTGGCAGGTCTTGCAGTCCGCGGGCGCAGTCTGCACGGACTCGTTTATTTTCTCGTGGCAGGTGATGCAGCGCGTCATGAGCGCGACGGAGCGCGGTTTGACGAGCGCACCGTCCACAGGCTGTCCGTGACACTCGTCGCAGGCGATCTCCGCCTTGGCGTGGGCCGGATGGTGCGCCACCAGTTCGTCCGAGGCCCAATGGCTCGGAATCGCGTAGTCGCCCTTGGCGCCCCGGATGCGTTCGAAGTAGTTTCGGACCCCGTCGCTTCCCTGCTTCGGATCGTCGTGGCACTCGAGGCAGAACTCCACCTTTGCGGGTGCCGGATCCATGCCCCCGTCCGGCATGTGGCAATCCTCGCAGCCGAGACCTTCCTCAATGTGGAGTGCGTGCGCGAAGACCGAGGTGTTCGGTGCGTCCATCGCGGAGTCCCCGCCTTCGTGGCAACGCGAGCAAGGAAAGATGCCCTCGCTGAACGGCGGGTACTCGAGTTCCGTAATCACGGAAGTCGCCGCCGGCATCTGCATGACGAGTGAACCCCGCCATGACGAATGTCGGGCGTGATCCCCGCAACCCGCGTTCAGGATTGCGAGGAGCGAAATAGTGACGCAGAAACCGCGCATGACCCGATGGACGGGCTGGATTGTAGTCAATATTATTTCTATTGAAAGTGGCGCGCGCGATCCCGATAGAGGACCAATTCCAGCCCTATTTGGCACGATTCCCCCAGATCCGGCGATCGAGTTGCCATCGTTGCAACTCGTTGAAGAAGAGAGGCTAACCGTTCTCGGTAACGGCGATCGGCACGGCCGGAAGCAGCACGACCTCGACGCGCGCCTTTCGCTTGCCCTTCTTCTTGCGCCCCGGCGCGTTGATGCGCACGTGCGCTTCGATAATGAGATTGTGGACGAGACCGGCCACCGCCTTGCCCCGCTCGGCGGTCAGGGTCAGCGCGACGCCGTCCCGCGTCATGCGCACGGCGCCCAGGGCAATTCCCTTCGGCGCGTCGTCCAGCTTGAACTCGATGTCGGCCAAGGCGGGCAACCCGCTCGCGACGACTCCGATGCGGGCGGAACCGCCCACGGGAATTTCCACGCGCGCCGCGGACCGCAGTCGCATCGGGGGCACCTTGCGCCACACCCTCGTGATGTCCACCAGGTGTTGCTGCGCGGGCACGAGGTGCCGCAGCCCGAACGCCTGCATCATGTCTTCCGCCGGAATGACCGGACGGCGCACGATCCTGCCTCCCACTTTCGCCCGCGCCACGATTTCGAGCGGCACGGGAGGAGCGCGTCCGGAGTTGCGTGCGGTGGGAGCGGACAACGTCATCCGGATGCGGTCGCAACCGGCGGGAACGGCTGCGCCGCCCAGGAAGAGCCCACGCGGCGCGTTCGGAATGGAGAGTTCGATCGCGCCATCGAAGCCATCCCTGCGAAGCACGTGCACGCCAATCGGCGTGCCGCCGCCGGCGGGCACGTTGATGCTGGCCGGCGTCACGATCACCGCGAAGCCGGGACGTGGCTGGCTGACGCGCAGGCGGTAGGCGAACGCTTCGCCGCCGCGACGCTGCGCATCGGCAACGCGCACGTAGTAGGTCTCGTTGGCCAGCAAGGTCGCCCGCAGATAGGAGTCCGCCTGGTGCGTCACGAGGCCCGCCCCCCGGTCGGGATGATCGTCGTTCCAGGCCACGACGTACCCCGCGGCATCGGTCAGCTGAATCAGCGAATCCAGCGGGGATCCCAGCCGGCGCGCGTTGATTTCCACCACGATCTCCTGCCCGACGCGGCCCCGGAACCGATACCAGTCCACCTCTCCGGCGCGCGAAATACGGCCGTTCACGATCATCGGCAGACTGAGCAACTGCGCCTGCGTCGGCGCGTCATTGGGCTCTTTCTCGATTCGTTCCGGCAGATCGTCCACCGCGTACGGAACCGCGTTCGTACGCATCTTCGCGCGACTCCAGAAGGCCTGCCGGACAGGGCCCTCACCGCGCTTCGTTCCCAGCCGGATGCGCTGCGCGTCGAGGTTCCAGCCGTCGATGGTCGCCATCGCATGGGACCCCCGCTTGGCGCCCAGCGGGAACATCGTGAAAACGAATGGCCGCTCCGCCACCGTCACGCGGTAGACGAAGTCCTCGCGGCCGCGGTGGATCGCATCGCGAATCTCGAGCACGTACTCGCCATCGTCGGGCACGTCGAAGAAGAGCACCGGATCGGGATCGAAACGGTAGTCGTCCACGAAACGCAGTTCATTGCCCGCGGCGTCGTAGAGCGCGAGCGTGGCTTGGAACCAGCCGGGAACCGCATCCGCCAGATACGGCACAAGTCGCCGCGCCTGCGCCTCGATGACCAACGTCTGGCCCTGCCGCGCGCGGAAGCGGAACCGGTCGAGATCGCGGAAGCTGACCTGTCCGTTGATCACGAACGGCGACTCCAGCGTGGGCTGCCGCGAAGTGCGGTAGTCGTTGGGCTCGGTCTCCTTGATTTCCGGCAGGGTACCGACGCAGAAGAGCACCGGATTGGTAAGGCCGCGCGAAGTGCGCAGCCGGAGTTCGCGATCGCCGGGCTCCGCGTTGCGATCGATCGTGATTTCGACCTCGACCGTTTCGGCGATCTGCGCACTGAGCTGCGAACGACGACGCGGATCGAGGAACGCGGATGCGACCCGGCCCAGCTCCTCCGGCGTCAGCGACTCCAGGTCCTTCAATAGCGGGTGGTCGGGCAGGGGCAGCGGTTCCTTTTTCGAGTTACGCTTCGCCTTCGGTCGCGCCAACCTGCGCAGTGTCTGCGCAACCGCACGTCGATCGTCGGACGACAGCAGCCACGGCGTTCGCTGAAACCCGATCACCCGACCGTGGACTCCTTCGCCGGAGACAATCACCTGTTTGGCGCCACGCAGGCTCTGGCCCCCCACGCTAATGCGAACGACGGTGCCCTTCTGCCCACCCGCCGCGCACAGATAGCCGATGTACGGCCGTTTCGGCGCGGACTGCGCAGAAGCGAGGCCCGCGGCCAAAGCGAGGAAGAGCAGCTGTTTCAAGTTCATCAGAGAAGCTCGTGGAGTCGGGCGTTCTTCTTGACGCCGGCCGCGGCGGGCGGAAGCACGGGCACCTTGAGGCCGCGCGGATTGGGCATCAGCGCACCGTGATCGATGCCGAGCAACTCATAGATACCGGCGATCAGCTCGCGCGGATGCACCGGACGTTCTCCCACCGACTCACCGGTTTCGTCGGAACTGCCGACGACTTGGCCCCCCCGGAACCCCCCACCCGCAACTACGTGCGAAAAACAGCGACCGTAATGCCCGCGCCCGCCATTCCACGGTGCCTCCCACTGCACCTTCGGCGTGCGACCGAACTCGCCCCCCCACCAGACGATCGTGGAGTCGAGCAGGTCGCGGGCCGCCAGATCCTGCAAGAGCGCCGACATGCCGCGGTCCATCTCGGGCAGTTTGCGGCGCATCGCCTCGAAGTGGCGCTTGTGCGTGTCCCAGCCCTCGTAGTTGATGGCGACGTACGGCACGCCACTTTCGACCAGTCGGCGCGCGGCCAGGCATGACTGCCCGAATTTCGTGCGGCCATATCGATTGCGCATCTCGGCGCTCTCGAGCGAGAGGTCGAACACCTTGCCGGCGTCGCCGAGGATCATCTCGTAGGCCTTGTCGGCGCCTCGATCGAACTGGTCGAAGCGCGGGTCGCCGGGCATCGCGCGGCCCAGCGAGTCGAGGTCGCGCAGAAGTTCGCGGCGCAACTTCTGACGCGCCGGCGACATGCCCTGCTGAATGATCCCCTCGACGGCGAAGGGGTTCCGGTTGGGGTCGCCGCCCGTCACGAACGGCTTGTGCTTGAGCCCGAGGAAGCCCGACTCGGAAAAACGCCCCAGCGGCCGCGTCATTACGACGTACGGGGGAATCTCGCCCTTGTAGCCGTGGTCCACGCCCTTGAAGAGCGATGCCACCGCGCCGACGGCGGGATAGACGAGTCGCTTGCCGCCCGGCGTATGACCGGTTTGCGTGATGTACGACGCGGTTTCATGGCCGTTCACGCCGTGGGACATGCTGCGGATGATCGAGTACTTGTCCGCCTGCTGCGCCAGCAACGGCAGCATCTGGCCGATGCGGATGCCGTCCACGTTGGTCGCGATCGACTTGTTGAGCGGGCCGCAGTACGCCTCGCCCGCCCCCGGCTTGGGATCGAAGGTGTCGATGTGGCTCGGCCCGCCCCACAGCCAGATCTGGATGACCGCTTTGGCGCGCGCGTTCGGTCGGTCTGCGGCGAACAGTTCGCTCGCGCCGAAGATGCCGGGCATTGCCATTCCGGCGCCGCCCAGCAGGATGCCGCGCAGCGCGTCGCGCCGGGTGATGGCGGTGACGCTACTAGTGCGCATAGAGGAACTCCTTCGAATTGATGAGCGCCCAGACCAGGTCGTCCGCGAGGCGCGTGCCGCTCAGCCGGGCGGCGCGCCCGTACTTGCGCAGTGCCGCGGTTTCGGCCGGCAGGGGGGCACGCGAGAGAATCAGCAGGTAGATGGAACGAATGGCGCGGTCGGGATCTCGTCGGCCGCCGCGCACCAACGCCGCCAGCTTCGCGCTGCGTTCGATGCGGCGCTGGATGTCGCTCGAATTGAGCAGGAACAACCGCTGCGCGCCCGTGCACCCGTTGTTGCGTTCGGACCAAAGGCCCGTGTCGCGCGTCGGACGACCGAACATCTCGAGGAAGGGGCTGGTAATGCTCCCGTCGGCCAGTTCGATCGTGCGGTCGTCTTCCGGGAGGAATGTGAAGGGCTCCGGGATCGGGCTCGCGTACCGCTCGTGCGTCCCGGTGATGGAACAGACGGCGTCGATGAGCACCTCCGCGTCGAGTCGGCGAACGATGTAGTGCGCGAAGAGTGGCTCCGCCCGCCGGCTGCGAGTGCGCGAAATGGACGACTGCTGGTAGGTGGCCGAGTTGAGAATGAGCCGGTAGATGTGGCGCAGGTCGTAGCCGGAAACCACGAGCTCCTTCGAGAGCGCCGCCAACAGATCCGGGTTGCTCGGCGGATTGTCCGGTCGGAAGTCATCCGGTTCGTGGACGATTCCGCGGCCCATCAACCACGCCCAGATGCGGTTCACGACGCACGGCGCGAACCACGGGTTGTCGCGCTGGATGAGCCAGTCCGCGAACACCTTGCGGGGGTCGGCGTCGCCGGGAATGCGTACGCCGGTTCCGTCGGGGAACGCGGTGGAAACCGAACGCGCGGGCGCGGGACTCGGGAAGACGATCTCTTCCTTCCATTCGACGGTGCGCTTGAACGCGATGCGCGAGAAGAACTGCGCCATCGCGTCGCGCCGCTCCTTCGGCCAGCGCTCGATGCGCACCCCCATGAACGTCACGCCGACCGCATGGGCGAGCGCCGACGGTTCGCGGCTCTGCGTGGCGCGCCAGAAGTTCACGGCGGGCTCGCGGAAGTTGCTGCCGCTGGCCGTGAGCATCGTGCGGGCCATGCGGTCGTACGGCCGGTTCAAGCGAATGCAGTCGTGGATCCAGCGGTGATACGCCTGCACGGCATTCGGCCACAGGTTGATCGGGAACTCCGCCTTGACTCGCAGCAGGTCGGACCATTTCAAGGCCCAGTAGTCGGCGAATTCGTCGCGCGCGAGCAGAACTTCGATCAACCGCCGGCGCTTGTCGGGGCGGCGGTCGCCGAGGAAGCGCACGACCTCCTCGGGCCGCGGCAGCGTGCCGATCACATCCAGATGCACGCGGCGCACGAACACCTCGTCGGAGCAGCGGCGCGCGGGGTCGATGCCATGCCGGTTGAGCGAGGCGAGTACCGCCTTGTCGATGACGTTGACGGAGGCGAAACCACCGTCGGCCTCGAACAGGGTGCGCTCATCGGCACTTCCCAACACTGAAATCAGGAGTGTGACCAAGAGTGCGCGGCGCATCATTCGTCCCCACGCGCCGGAACACGCAGCGCGCCCTCCAGCTCCACGAGCAGTTCCTCGCGACAGATGTCCGCCTGCACATACACGGCGGGAATCGACCCGAACGCCTCTTCGCAGATGCGGCGCACCGCGGGTATATCGCCGGCGTGCTTGACGTAGGCGCGCAGGCGCGAAAGCCGGCGGCCCTCGACCAGCGCGGTGATGTTGTCGATCGTGGTGTCGGTCTGCGCCTCGACATCGCCGGGAGCAACGCTCGCCTCCCCGATGATCGCGGCGGTTCCGGAAACGAAGACGGTCTGCTCGTTGCCACGGGCCACCAGCTTGGCGCGCTCGAACTTCGGCGTGCACTTGTCCTTGAGACGAACGAGCGATTCGCCCACCAGCATGCCGCCCGAATAGTCGTGCGCGTCGGTCTGCCGCGGATTCGAGATCGCGGCAACGTGGACGTCGGAGGGCGCGTCGAGCGCGATGAACTCCAGCGCGATTCCACCGGCGGTCTGTCCGATGCCGGTGGCCGCGGGATACCCCGTCGGGAAGGTGGACCGCGCATAAGCCACGGCGCGAACGTCATTGAACGCCTGGTAGCGCTGATGTCCCAAGGGGCAATCGGCCCGCACATCCAGCAGGCCCTCGATGTAGTTCCATTGCCGCACCACATGCCCGAAGGTCATCCCCTCCGCTGCGAGAACGGCTTCCATCTTGGCGAAGGCGTCGGTGGCCTGCGCCGCGGGATCGTCGGAGGGAAGACCCGAGCCGATGCCGCCGCAGTGGAGTTGACGCATGCCGCGGTCCGTGACCACGGTGTAGGCAACACCGCCGCAGCTGCGCCGATCCAAGTCCGCAGACGATGCCAGAGCGGTGGCCTCCATCACGACACGCCCCCCGCCGGAGGACGGTTCCGCAACTACCGTCACGGCGGGGGCATCGGCGCCGAACTGCTCGTCGACCGCTGCGAGCAGACTGTTCCTTGCCACTCCATACGCGGCAGCGTCCACAGCATCGACGAAAAATGTCAGCGACAGGACTCGTCCGGGCGATTCGAGAAGACGCAGGATCTCGCGGCCCTGCGCCAGGATCGAACCGCCGCGCGAGGAGGTTTCAACTAACACATCGATCGGGATCATCGTTCACTCCCTGACGATGCGACACCGTGGCTGTTTCCCAAGAACGCGACGAGGTCACGAACGCGCCGAACCAGTTCGCCGAACGCCTGCGGCGTGATCTGCTGGTCGCGGTCGCACAGCGCGCGAGGCGGATCCGGGTGAACCTCGACCAACAGGCCGTCCGCCCCCGCGGCCACGGCCGCAAGGCTCATCGGAATGACGAGATCGGTGCGGCCGGTGGCGTGGGAGGGATCGACGATGACGGGCAGCGAACTGCGCTCCTTCGCAAGCGGCACGATGCCAAGATCCAGCGTGTTGCGAGTAGACGTCCCAAACGTCCGGATTCCGCGCTCGCACAGGATCACGCGGCGGTTGCCGCCCGCCAGGATGTACTCCGCCGCCCCCAACCACTCGTCCAGCGTCGCGCTCATGCCGCGCTTGAGCAGCACCGGCCTGTCTACGCGGCCCAACTCCTTGAGCAGCGTGAAGTTCTGCATGTTGCGCGAACCGACCTGCAGGATGTCCGCGCAGTCGAGAACCGACTCGAGTTGGCGCGCGTCCATCACCTCGGTGACGATCGGCAGACCGGTCTCGGCGCGCGCGAGTTTCAAGATATCCAGTCCGCGTTCCCCGAGCCCCTGAAAGCTGTGCGGCGTGGTTCGAGGCTTGAACGCCCCGCCCCGCAGCATCTGCGCCCCGGCGTGCTTGACGGCGTGTGCCGACTCGAGCAGTTGCTCCTCGCTCTCGACCGCGCAGGGTCCCGCGATGATGACGAAATCGGTGCCGAAGACATGGCGCCCGACGGTCACCGTTCCCTTCTCTTCGGCCGGAATGGGCATGCCGGCGCGATTACAAAGCTGCATGTGAGTGGAACCCTTCGCACACGATTGAGTTTCGAACTGCAAGTGCGCTTTTCGTTGCTAATAGGACCACACCGGTCCCGTTTGCGCTCACCGATGATGTGCACGCGAGACTATCCTGAGGCTCGGCTACCTGCCTGCATGATTCACGAGGCGTGGGCGCATCGGGAGCAGTTCTTGCGGTAGTGAACTGCGGGACGCGGCACGGCGCGCTTCTCGAACCACGGCGCGCCCTTCTGGGCGAGGACAGATCGTCGAGATCGAAGAGAGAGTCCGAAGGCGACCCGGAGGGGTCGTCGAGGACGAACGATGCCAAACTCGGGAAACACGGGTCGGCGATCTGGCCCGTCCAGAAACCGCGCCTCGTGAATCATGCGGGCTAGAAAGGAGAACGACGTGCATCAGCGCAGCTACGATCATTGCGGATCAACCCGGCCGCTGCTCGGCGAGACGATCGGCCAGTGCCTGGATCGCGTCGCCGCCGCCCATCCCGACAACGAGGTGCTGGTCTCGGTTCCGCAGAACATTCGCTTCACCTACGCCGAATTCGTGAAGGTGGTCAACCAGTCGGCCAAGGCGTTTTTGAAGCTGGGAATCCGGCGCGGGGACCGCGTGGCGATCTGGTCGATCAACAACTACGAGTGGGTCGTGGCGCAGTTCGCGACGGCGCGAATCGGGGCGGTTTTGGTCAACGTCAACCCCGCCTACCGCACGCACGAACTCGAATACGTGCTGAAGGAATCGCGGGCACGCGCGCTGCTTCTGATCGAGTCATTCAGGAGTTCGCACTATCTCGACATGTTCTACGAGATCTGCCCCGAGGCGCGGCAGTGCGAGCCCGGACATCTGGAATCGTGGCGTTTCCCGCACCTGCGCAGCGTCGTCTTCATCGGCAAGGAACAGCACCCGGGCATGTTCACGCGCCGCGCGTTCGCGGAACTGGGCGGCGAGTTGGAGGACGCGCTCCTGCACGACGAGGAGCAGGACCTCGACATCGACGACGTAATCAACCTCCAGTACACGTCCGGCACGACCGGCTTCCCCAAGGGCGTGCTGCTGACGCACAACAATATCCTCAACAACGCGTATTCCGTAGGCGAGGTGCTGGGCCTCACGCCGAGCGATCGCGTCTGCGTGCCGCTGCCCTTCTATCACTGCTTCGGCATGGTGATCAGCAATCTCGGAGCGGTCACGCACGGGGCGGCCATCGTCGTTCCGGCGGCTTCATTCGACGCGGCGGCGACGTTGCATGCGGTGGAAAAGGAGCGCTGTACCGTCCTGCACGGCGTGCCGACGATGTTCATGGCGATGCTGGAGGAACCCGCGTTCGAGTCCCACGATCTGACGAGCCTGCGCACCGGCATCATGGCGGGCGCACCGTGCCCGATCGAACTCATGCGCAACGTGGTGGACCGCATGCACATGCCCGATGTGCTCATTGCCTACGGCCAAACCGAGGCGTCGCCCGCGACCACCATGACGCGCGCGAACGACACGCTTGAGCGCCGGGTCAGCACCGTCGGGCGCGTGATGCCGCACCAGGAACTGAAAATCATCGATGCGCCGACGGGACGCACCGTACCGCGCGGCGAGACCGGCGAGATCTGCTTCCGCGGCTACATGGTGATGGCCGGCTATGACAACCTCCCCGAACAGACTGCCGAGGCAATCGACGCGCGCGGTTGGCTGCACTCGGGCGACCTTGGGACGATGGACGAAAACGGCTACGTACGCATCACCGGCCGCATCAAGAACATGATCATCCGCGGCGGCGAGAACATCTACCCGCGCGAGATCGAGGAGTTCCTCTTCGGACTCGATACCTTTGCGGACGCGCAAGTGGTCAGCGTTCCGGATGCGAGATGCGGCGAGGAACTGGTGGCATTCGTGCGGCTGCGAGGCGCCGCACAAAGCTCACCGCCGAGCGCAGCAGAAATGCGCGAACTCTGCCGCGACAAGATCGCCCACTTCAAGATCCCGCGCTTCTGGAAGGTGGTCGAGCAGTACCCCATGACCGTCACCGGCAAGATCCAGAAGTTCAAGCTGCGTGAAATGGCCGAACGCGACCTCGCCGCCGGAAAGCTGCCCGACTCCAAGAAGAGCACGTAGTCGGCCAGCGACGGTCGCATGTGGGATAATGTGGCCGGCAAGGCAGCCAAGGCAAAACAGCAGTGCAATTCGAAGCGGGGGATCGTGTCGATGGACTGCGCATCGAGAGAGAACTCGGGCGCGGTGCGTATGGCGTCGTCTATCTCGCGCGCGACACCCTGCTCGGCCGCCTGGTCGCGCTCAAGGTGCTGCCCGGCGGTGACGCCAGCGTTTCCGATTCGCTCCGCCAGGCGGTCCTGACCGAGGCGCGCCTCGTCGCCAACCTCAACAGCCCGCACATCGTCACCCTCTACCGCCTGCACCCCACCGACGACGGCGGCCTCATGCAGGAGATGGAATTCGTCGAGGGCGGCTGCCTCGAGGACGAAATGGTCGAGGGTCAGCCGATGGAGCTGGAACGGGCCGTCACGATTTTTCGCGGTGTCTGCCTCGCGCTCAAGGCGGCCCACGCCGCGCGTGTGCTGCACAGCGACATCAAACCGGGAAACATCCTCTTCGGCGCCGACGGCACCGTGAAGCTGGCCGACTTCGGCCTCGGCCGCCTGCTCGAAGGCACCGGCAATTCGATCCAGCTCGAGGGGCAGATGGTCGGGACGCCGTTCTACATGGCGCCCGAGGTCATCACCGGGGAAGAGGCCGGTCTGGCCTCCGACCTATGGAGCGCCGCGGTGCTCTTCTACCAACTCCTCACGGGGCAATACCCGTTCGCCGCGACCAATCTCGGCGAACTGATGCGGGGAGTGCTGAACGAGGATCCGCGGCCGATCGCCGAAGAGATCCCCGGGACGATCCGCGACCTGGTGCTTCGATGCCTCGCCAAGTCGGCCGACGACCGGCCCGCCTCCGCAGCCGACGTGCTTCGCGAACTTGCCGCCGATCAGTCGGTGAAGGCCCCGGCCCCGCGCCCCGCCAAACGACTCACCAATCTCACGCCGGCGCTCACCAGCTTCATTGGCCGCGTCCAGGAGATCGAGGAGATCGGCACCCTGCTCCAGGACGAGTCCTCGCGGCTGGTGACCCTGCTGGGGCCCGGCGGCATGGGCAAGACGCGCCTCTCCCAGCAGATCTGCCACACCCACCTCGAACAGTTCGCGGGCGGCTGTTGGTTCGCGGACCTCGCCGAGATCCAGACCGCGGACGGAATCGGCACCGCGGTCGCGGCAGCGCTGGGCGTGCCGCAACGATCCGGCGAAGACCCGATCGCCGTGGTGGCCAACGCCCTGCAGTACCGCGAACCGCTGCTGCTCGTGCTCGACAACTTCGAGCAGATCATCGATCACGCGGCGGCGACGGTCGGGCAGTGGCTCACCGCGGCCGGCCACGTGAAATTCCTTGTGACGAGCCGCGCGCTTCTGGGGCTCGCCGGCGAACGCGAATACGAGCTGCATCCGCTATCGACTCCCAGCCTGATGGCAACCCTGCCCGGGACGGCGCAGGCGGGCATGACCTTCACCGGCGTTCAGCTCTTCGTCGAGCGCGCGCGCGAAGCGAAGGCGAACTTCGTACTCGACGACGACAACGCGGCCGCCGTCATGCAGATCTGCGCCGAACTGGACGGCATGCCGCTCGCGATCGAACTGGCCGCGGCGCGCGCCAAGATCATGAAGCCCAAGCAGATCGCGAAGAAGCTCAACCAGAAGTTCCAGCTGCTGCAGTCAACGCGCCGCGACCTCACCCCGCGCCAGCAGACGCTCATGGGCGCCATCAGTTGGAGTTTCGATCTGCTTGCGGACTGGGAGCGCGAGGCGTTCATCCAGGCATCGAACTTCCGCGACGGCTTCACGCTGGAGGCGGCGGAGGCCGTGCTCGACCTGTCGGACTTCGAAGACGCGCCGCTCGCCATGGACATCGCCCAGAGCCTGCGGGAGAAGAGCCTCCTGACGGCCTACGACACGGGCGACGAGACGCGCCTGAGCATGTACCGCTCCATTCGCGACTACGGGCGCGGCAAGTGGCTCAAGTCGGCGAGCGACGAGCAGCGTCGCGAACTATCGGAGCGCCACGCGGAGTACTACCTCGATTACGTCGAAGAATGGAACGAGCACATTCCCGGCATGCGTGATCAGGAAGCACTCGATCGCATCGCACTGGAAATCGGGAACCTCCAGCTCGCGCAGTCCTTCAAGCTCGATTCGGACGAAGTCGACGACGCCGCTCGCATCGCACTCGCCGCTGCGGAGACCATGACCGTGCGCCGGCCTCCGAGCCAACTCGTCGCGCTGCTGGAGCAGCCACTAAGCCGGCTCGAGAGCGATTCGACGGTCGATGTCGCGCTGCTGGGCGTCCGCCTCTCCGCCGCGTGCCAGCTAAGCGGCGATTGGAATCGCGCCGTCGATCTCGCAGACGAGGCGGTCGAGCGGGCGCGCGCGAGCGGCGACAAGCACTCGCTCATGCGGGCGTTGCTCCAGCAGGGCGCGATGCGCCGCGAGCGCGGCAACCTGCTCACGGCGGCCGAGTCGCTGGCGGAGAGCGAGCAGCTCGCGCGCGGCTCCGACGACAAGCGCGCTTTGGCGGTCTGCACCGGCGAGCTGGGCATGGTCCGCGGCCAGATGGGAGCGATGGAGGTGGCGCTGGAGCACTTTCGGACGGCGGAACAACTGGCGCGCGAGGTCGGCGACAACCAGACCGTCGCACTGCACGTCAGCAACCGCGGCGTGCTGGCGGAATGGAGCGGGCATCCGGACGAAGCCATCGCCTGCTATCGCGAGGCGGAGGACATCAGCCGGCGCATCGGCAATCAGCTCCGCATCGCGATCTCGCTGGAACATCTCGCGAACGCGCTCTCGCAGACCGGCGACCTCGAAGGGGCGCTGAGCGCGTACAGGGAGGGCGAGACGATCGCCCGTGAACTGGGCGCCAAGCAGCGCATCGCGGTGCTCGTCGGACACCGCGGCACGGTACACGTCAAGCGGGACGAGTCGGACCAGGCACTCGCCTGCTACGCGGAAGCCGTAGGCATCGCGCGCGAACTGGGCGACAAACGCACGCTGGTCGTGATGCTCGGCCACAAGGCCTACGCGCTCCGGCACCTCGAGCGGCCCGACGAGGCGCTCGCCTGCTACGAGGAGGCCGAAGCGGTCGCGGAAGATATGGGCGATCGCCTGCTCGTCGCGCGCAGCCTCTGCAACCGCGGCAGCCTCCTGCTCGCGCTGGCGCGGAACGAGGACGCGACGTCTTCCCTTGAACGGGGACTGCGTATCGCGGAGGAGGTCAAAGCGGACAAGACCGTTTGGTACTTCTCCTACAAGGTCAGCCTCGCCGAGCTCGCCAAGCTGCGCGGCGACGAGGAGAGTGCAGTCTGGATCGCGGGCGAGGCAAGCGACCTCGCCCGCGAGCTGGAAATCGATCAGTCGCACCCCGAAGAGGGCGTGCGACTCGCACTCAAGACCGTGCGCGAACTCCTAGCCAAGAACTAGCGCCGCATGCGCCGGTAGGCGAAGACGCCGCACGCCAGTCCGATCATGACCAGTGTGCCGGGCTCCGGAACCGGGTCCGCCGGTGCGCCGCCGGAACTTCCGGGCGCAACGCCAACGCCGCCACCGAGGCCACTCGTCGGCTCGTCAATGCCGGCGGAGTCGATCGAGAAGAAGACGAAGTTGTCGAGGAATAGGCTCATCGGGAATTCGGCGCCACCCGCGTAGTTGATCTGAAGCTCGGTAATGCCGAACTTATCCTGCGGGTTGAGTAGATCGAGGCTGGTCTGGGTGATGCCGAACCCGTCGATCACCGACGGCGACATGAGATCGCCGCCGCCGAATGTGCCACCGCTCGTGTTGAACGAGATGTCGAGAAAGTCATCGTCCGAACCGATGAAATCGCCCACCTGCCAACTGATGTTGGTGACGATCTCGCCAACGGGCGCGTCGATGATCTTGATGCTGATAAACGTGGCGCTCGCGTTGGTCGGATCGCCGAACGGACTCAGCGAACGGGTTCCGAACCCCGCCGTCCCGGCCGATCCGAAACCGGTCAAGTCCACGACCGACAGATCGCCACGGACGCCGCTACCGATGGGCGGCCCGGGAATGAGCCGCAAGAGCGCGTCCTCCGCCGCGGACTCGAGCGCGTCCACGCGCGAAAACGAAACCGTCCAGCCGCCCCCAGATATCACTAGCGGCGCGGAGAGATCGCCGAGCGTCTCGCCCTCAAAATCCACATCAAACATGCTGTCCGCGCGCGCCGGCGCACACGTAAGCCCAATAATGATCAATGCTGCGAACACAAAACGATGCTGCATGGGTCCACTCCTAAGTTGTCCTGACTACCAATACCGTTTTGGGACAGTAGCAGCAGAACATCTTCTTGACAAGGGCGTCCCGGGGGACTGGCACTTGACAAATGCCCCACAGCATCGGCAGAATCCCTGTGGGTCACAGCCCGCGCCAGAGCAATTTGGGGAATAGAGACACTGCGCCGCCGGGCTTATGGAGGGTTCGGGCGCTTGAATAGTGGGTGTCTCTACATGCCGCTGGCGGCTGATGATCCATACGTCTTGGAGGGACAGCATGAATAGGTATGGAGCAGTAATTCTGCTGGCGACGCTTTTTGCGGCGCCGGCGTGGGCGGGCCCACTCAACGGCGGGTTCGAAACCGGGGACTTGACCGGCTGGACGGCGGACGGCACCGGGTTCTACGAAACCGAGGCAATCCCGAGTCTGGTCGATGCGTTTGACATTTCGATTCCGATCGTGCTGCCTACGGAAGGCGACTGGATGGCGCTCGTCGTCGGCGATCCTTGGATCAACGACGTGGCGTCACTCGTGAGCGATGCGTTCATGACCGGTGCACTGCCGGAGACACTTTCGCTCGACTACAACTTCGTCACGTACGAGTTCACCAACGATCCCTTTGAACCGATCGACAGCTTCGCCATCAATCTGCTCGACGGAAGCGGCAACTTCCTGCAAGAACTCGCCAGCGGCGACACCAGTTCGCCGGATTTCTTCTTCATCGGTGAGGTCGTTTCGCCCGCCGGTAACCTCTTCGCCGAGGAACTCGGCTGGATGACTGCCAGCGCGGGACTCGACGCCAACTCGTCCTACAAGATCGAGTTCGTTGTCACCGAAGACGCGTTCGACGACTTCGGCGAAACCGGCCTGCTCGTGGACAACGTGAAGACCGAGCCGGTTCCCGAGCCGGGCACCTGGGCGTTACTCGCCGGCGGCATGGCGCTTCTCTGGGCGCGGCGCCGACGCAACCGCAACTGACCGCGACCTCGGGGCGCGGCCAGGCCGCGCCCCTTTGACAAGCCGAACCGGCCCACGTGAGGGAGACATGGATCCATGGCAATTCCCGGCAACCAAACACAGCAAGAGGGCAAGCCGCAATCGCGGATTCGTCCGGTTCTGCTCGTCCTGCTCTGGATCTGGGCGATCCTCGTCTTCGTCGTCGTGGACCTGCTGCTCGACGTCGAGGCGTTTGACCGCATCCGTCCCGAGTCGGACTTCTACCGCTCCCTGCGCGCCGCTGGCCACGATATGTCCGGCACGCCGGGCGCGGAACTGATCGACGCGGAGGAGCTGGCGCGCGGCAGGGGGTTCATCCTCGAAGGCGCCTTCGAGGATCCCGACTCGATGATCGCGCGGCCCGCCAACCCGAGCCGGCGCAGCCCGCGCCGACCGCGACTGGTCAGCCGCAACGGCCAGAACCCGTTGCGCCACGGCACCTACGCCCAGTGGAGCGATCCCGGCGGCGTGCCCGGCAAGGGCGAGTACAAGAAACGTCAACGCGAAGGCGAGTGGGTTTGGACCTGGGCCGACGGATCCAAGCGCGAAACGCGCCACTACACGGGCGGTCGCCTCGACGGCTTCGTCCGTAGCTGGTACCCCAACGGAACTCCCGAGGTGGAGGAGGAGTACAAGGCGGGCAAACCGAACGGCACCTGGCGCTGGTGGCACTCGAATGGCGAACTGGGCGCCGAACAGCAGTTCGCCGACGGCAAGCTTCACGGCCGGGCGAACCACTGGCACGCCGACGGCAAGCGCTACGCCGAGGTGAGCTACTTCCAGGGCAGTCCCGACGCGACGTTCTGCGTCTGGCATCCCAACGGCGTGCGCGCCGAGGCCGGCGAGTTCTTCCAAGGCAAACGCATCGGAGTCTGGACGCGCTGGGATACGAATGGCCGCGTCATCACGGAAGCAGCGGACGGATAGAGAAGAGCCCCATGACACATCGACAACTCGCCTTCTCTCTCGGACATGTCCTCGCGGTACTGATCGCGCTGGCGCTCGGCGCCGCCGCCGCGCGCGCGGAGCCCACCATCTGGGACAACGGCTCGATCTCCGGCACGCAGGACAACCTGCGCAACTCCGTGACCATTAGCCAGCGGCTCTACGAGGACTTCGTGCTCGGCGCCAACACGGTGCTCAAGAACATCTATTGGAGTCAGCACGATCACAACGGCGCCACCTACAACAGCACAGAAATCACGATCTACGCCGGGCTGCCCCAGGTCGGAACGCTGGTCTACAGCGCCACGATCGTCGCGACCCGGACCGCGAACACCAGTGGATCGTTTTTTACCAACTGGGACGTTGGATACGACTACGCCATCGAGGGGCTGACGGTCAATCTGCCCGCGGGCACTTACTGGATCGGCATCAACCAGAACCACACCGGCCAATCGCCCGGCTGGGACGTAACCGCCGGGGGACCGGACACGATTCCGGACTCGCGCGTGATTAACTTTGCCTTCCCGCCCCCGGGAGACACGAGGCTCAGTCGCGCGTTCCGCCTCGAGGGCATCGCGGCCAGCGACCCGCAGTTCCCGCCCACCTTCGACTCGACCACGCTCGTGCTCCCGCCGAGCGATCCCGAGGCGCAGGCGATCAGCTGCGGCTCCGCGTTCGACTGGCCGCGCGGTCGCACCCTCGTCATCGACGTGGTCGCCTCCGACGCCAACAGCGGCGACCGCGTGAGCATGAGCGCGACCTCCAATGGTGGCGCGCTCCCGACCGGGGCGACTTTCCTGCCGGTCGGCGCCGCCCCCGGCAATCCGGTCACCTATCGGCTGACCTGGACGCCCGAATTCACGAACGCCGCGGTGGATCAGTCGTACGAATTCGTCTTCACCGCCACCGACGGCGATTCAAGCTCGTCCGATACCACCTGCCAGATCAACGTCGATGTCAACAAGGACCGCGACGGCGACTCCATTCCCGACCTGTGGGAACTGGAGGGCGTGCCCGGCGTGCCCGACACCGATCCCTGCCACCTGCCCTCGCTTGGGGCGGATGTGAACCAGCGCGACATGTTCGTCGAGATCGACTATCTGGTCGGGTACATGCCGAGCACGCAGGCGATCGACAAGGTGAAAACCGCCTTCGCCGCGTACGGCATCCACCTGCACGTCTGCGTTGATGACGCGATCCCGCTCACAAGCGATCTCGAGGTGCTCGGATCCGGCTCCGCGTCCAGCTACAACTGGCAAGAGCCGACACATCCCAGCGGCGCCGCGGATCACTTCCAGGAGCTCAAGGACCTGCACTTCGATCCGGCCGTCAACCGCGTCTTCCGCTACTGCATCTACGCCAAGGATCTGCCCGGCACCGCCAGCGGGGTGGCGCGCGGCAATGGCTCGCAGGACTTCATCGTCGCGCTCGGCAGCTTCAGCGGCGGCGTGATCGAGGAGGCGGGAACCCTGATGCACGAGTTGGGCCACACGCTAGGTCTCACCCACGGTGGCCTCGACGGCTCGGGCCAGGCGGACCTCGCCTGGAAGCCCAACTACTCGAGCGTGATGAGCTACTGGTATCAGCGCTACGGCGTGGGCCGCAACAACGGCGCCGCACCGCTGCCCAACGATCCGCTGGGCCGCACGTCGGTCCAAATCGACTTCAGCCCGTTCGCGCTTCCCGAACTCGACGAGCGCGCGCTCAATGAGACCGCGGGCCTCGGCCCCAACGCAGCCGGCTACAAGGTGCGCTGGATGTGCGGCGCGGTCGAGAAATCGCAGGCCAACGGCAGCGCGCCCATCGACTGGAACTGCAGCGGAGCAGCGACGGAAACGTCGGTGCTCGCCAACGTGAGCCGCGGCCTCGGCCCGAGTGCGATCGACAACAACTTCCAGCCCGCGTTCGGATCGCCCGGCGGCACGCCCGGCCTGCTCGGCCACGACGACTGGGCGGCGCTCGACTTCAGCGGCGGCGGCACGATCGGCGCCGGCGACGGCGGACCTCCGCCCCCCGCGCCCCCCGCCGTAACACCCTTGGTGGAACTCGACGTTCCCACGGCGGCCAACATCAAGCCGCCGGCGCCCACCGGCCTCGTGGCACGTGCCGGTCGCGGCTCGGTGCGCCTGCGCTGGAACATCTCGGGTCCGCTCGGCGACTTCACGTACAACGTCTATCGCGGCTCGGGCGGCAACGCGCCGACGCTGCTCGCATCGACGCAGGCGGCCGGCTACATCGATCGCCGGCCTCCGCGCGGCGTGCTCTACACCTACCACGTCACCGTCGTGGATACGCTCTCCGGTGAGAGCCTTCTGTCGACGGGAGTTCAAGTAACCGCGCGCTAACGGGATCACGAATCAAAGCCAGAAAGCCGGCCCATCGACGGGCCGTCCAGGGGGATAAGCCCGATGAAAACGACCGTACTTTTCGCGACCTTCCTGCTCGCCAACGTCTGCTGGGCGCAGGACGCGCTCGACCAGCAGAACCTGCTCGACACCGCGATCGGCGGCCAGGGGATTGGCCGCTTCAGCGACATTAACGGCAGCCCCGATCCAGACGGCGACGAGTTCGATCTGCAGGACGCGCAGACCTTCACCGTCGGCATCACCGGCTTCCTGACGCGCATCAGGGTGCCGCTCGTCAAGAACCAGGACCGGTCGGGAAACTCGCAGCCGGTCGTGCTTGAGATTCGCCGCGTGACCGGATCGGTGCCCGGAGCGAGCGACTCGAACGTCGTCGCCTCGGCCAGCGTGTCGGCCGCGCAAATCCCGTCCAGCACCGCCTCCCGCAGCGACCCGGCGCAGTGGCCCGAATTCAATTTCGTCGGCCAATTCGTCCAGCTCAACGCGGGCGAGGTTTGGTCGTTCTCGGTGCGCTCGGTCGATACCGTCGGCTATCTCTACAACCCGGAACTCAACGGCAACTACAACGGCGGCGCGGGTTGGCGGCGCAACCAGGCATTGACCGACACGTGGGGCGACTCCGGCCGCGACTTCGGTTTCCAGACATTCATGTCGGCGGGCGGCCCGATCGAGTGGCGCGCGGCGGACGGCGGCAACGGACACTTCTATCACTACATTCTCGGCAATCGCAGCTGGACCAGCGCCAACGCCGCCGCGCTGTCCAGCTCATTCATGGGTACGCAGGGACATCTGGTAACGATCACCAG
>CBDURV010000007.1:0-22097 GCA_965369495.1 uncultured bacterium | reverse complement strand
CGCCGGTCGAGCCACGCCGCGGCCTTGTCTACCGGCAGCAGGTGCACCTTGATCGCCTCCGACTCGTCGCCGCCGCCCTCCCCCACGCGGCGCAGGCCCGTGCAGCGATAGAGGCATGTCGTCTCGGATGTAAGACCCGCCGATGCAGGCATCTCCACCAGGAACTCGACGCGGTGCACGCGAAACCCGGTCTCTTCGATCATTTCGCGCTTGGCCGCGCGGGGCTGCGAATCGTCGCCGTCCACGTCGCCGACAAGCCCCGCCGGCAGTTCGATCACACGCCGCTTTACGGCGGGCCGATACTGCTCGACCAGAATCAACTCGTTCTCGCGCGTGATCGCGATCATCGCCACGACGCTGCTGGCGTTGACGCGCTCGACGAACTCCCAGCGGCCGCGCTTGAGCAGCCGCAGCCACTTGCCTTCGCCGAGAACCCTACCTCCCACGGAGCGCGCGCTCCCAGTCGGTGAGACTGTTGCCGAGTTTGAGGCCGGTGCAGGCGCGCAGCGCATCGAAAATCTGCTTGCTCTCCTTGCGCTTGCCGCGGTACTTGCGCGCCGCGCGGAGCAGCGCCGGCACCGCCTCGGTCGTGGGATAGCGCGTAAAGCACATCGCCAGCCACGGTACGTCGGCGCCCTTGCGATCGAGCAGCTGGACTAGCTTCTGCTGGTGCGGCTGGAGCATGCCGGGCAGGTTCTTGCCGCCCACCCCGATCATCGCGTCGAGCATGACGATGGCGGTGTCGAGATCGGCGTCGCCGAACTCCTTGAGCAGGCCGCCGCGCACCTCCGCCTTGGGCATGTTGCGCAGCAGCGCCGACGCCGCCTTGCGCGCCGCCGGCGGCGTATCGCCGTGCGCCACGACATCGATCAGCGCCTTGGTGGCTCGCAGTTTGGCGAGTTCGGTAACCGCCGCAACGCCGACCCCCTTGCGCAGCGCCGCCTGCTCGAGGAACTCGATCGCCTTGTCGGCCGGCAGCACGATGGCCGCAACCCGCACCGCGTGCGGAGCCGCGATCTTGTCGTCCAGCGCCGCTTCCAGCAGCGGCAGGTAGTCGCCCTTGCGCTGGGCGGCACCCGCCGCCGCAACGCGCACATCGAGAGCCATCTTCTGGTTGGCGGCGATGGCGAGCAGCGGATCGCGCGCACGCTCCGGGAACCACGCGCCCGCCGCCTCGATCGCCGAACGCGGGGGCGCCGGCAGGTTGAGCGAATCGAGCAGCGCGTCCATGCCACCCGGCTTGATCGCGCCGGTGCGCAGATTGAAGACCTTGACGATGCGCGTCTGCGTCAGGCCGACGGCGATCGACTTGGCAGGATCGATCCAGATCGCGCGCGCCCAGAAGACGAACGAAAGCGTGCTCGGAAAGCCCTTGCGCTGATCCTCGTCGAAAAGTGCTTTGTATTCGTGCTTCCAACGCAGCGTGCCGTCGAAGTCGTAGCGCGCCACGGCGATGCCACGCGCCTCGCGCAGATAGCGTCCCCAGAAGACGAAGCCGGTGCCATCTTCGAAGACCGCCACGTCGATGGGCATGTGGTCGAGAGTTCCACTTCCGCGCTTGCGACCCTTCGCCGACTTGATCACGAAGTCGATGCCGCCGCCCTTTTTCTCCGTGGTCTTGAGCACGAACGCGCCACCGGGCGAACGCCAGTTGCGCTCGCCGTAGGCGACCACCGAGTCGGCCAACACCGGCGCGGCAAGCAGCAGGAGAGGAACAATCCAGCGCATCAGGAGTCTCCGGGCACGACCTCGAGCACCGCACTGGCGCCGTTCGCACCCTCGCCCGGGAGGTACATGTTCCAGATGGTAGTCGGAAGCACCCTGAACAGTCCGGGCTGTTCGGCGCGCATGCGGTAGGTCACCTTGCGCTCGCCGGCGGGCAGATGCGTCACGGCGATGGAAACCTTCTCGTCGCGGAACTCCTTGTTCGACCACCAATACGCCCACATCCAGCGACCGCGCCGCCACGGCGCCGCCTGCTGCGACCGAATCGCCTCGAATCCGCTCGGCATCGGATCCTCCAGCATCAGGTAGTCGTACGAACGCTCCGACTTGACGGTCAGCGTCACCTCCACCTCGTCGCCGCTCTGCAGCGTGCGGGAAGACTTGAGCGGCACGCGCTTCCCGTTGGCGATCAGCGCGTACTCGCGCGACACTTGCAGGCCGCCGGTCGAGGGCGCGAACTGCGCACGCCGGCGGAACTGCTTGAGGAAAATCGAATAGACCGGCGCGCCCTTGCCTTCGCGGCGCAGAACGATCTTGTTCTCGCCCGCGGCAAGATCCCGCGCGGAAATCACCGTCTTGCTCTCGAAGAGCGCCCAGTTGGTGGGCGTGACCGCGCGCGTCCAGATCACCTTGTCGTTCACCTCGAGCGTGAGCTTCATGTCGGGCGCCGCGGTGCCGCTCTTTTCGAGGTAGCCGGCCATCGCCATCACCACGAGCGCCGTTTGGCGCGTGGAAATCCAGCGCTGGCCGTCGCGGTTGAGGGCCAGCCACGCAACCACCTTGGGCACCAGCTCGTTGTCGGGATCGATCGCCAGCAGCGCCTCGAGCGAGAGCGCCGTAGCCTCGACCCGACTGCCGGTCCAGCGGTAGCCCTTCGCGCCCGCCCAGTGCACGGTCGCGCCGATCTCCTGCGCGCCGCTGATGAGCACGTCGAGCACGCGGCGCGCCTCCTTCTTGTCACGCTCGCGATGCAGGACGAGCGCCAACATCGCCTGTGCCGCCGCGGGCATCTTGCCGACGCCATCGGCGAGCGCATTGCGCACGTCGGGCAACGAGCGGCGCGCCGCGGAAAGCGCGTAGAGCGCATACACACGCTCTTCCGGTGTCTTCATCAGCGGCATCATGCGCACCAGCGCCTCGGTGCCGCGCTGCAGCATGCCCGGATCCACCTTGACGTCCGCCTGCTGCGCCATGGCGAGGCCATAGACGACGTAGGCGGTGGTGAACGGATTGCTCTGGTCGTTTTTCCACCAGCCCCACCCGCCGTCGGGATGCTGGAAACCGCTCAGGCGATCGAGTCCCGCGCGGATCATGAGGGGCAGTTCCTCCTCGAGCCACGGCTTCTTGATTTCGAGGCGACGCAGCACCTGGCGCGTAATGGTGCTCGGCAAGAAGCGCGACATCGTCTGCTCGACACAGCCGTACGGATAGCCGGCCAGGTAGTCGAGCGCATCGAGCACGGTCGCGGCGTGCGTCGGTGTGACGACGATCGTCAATTCCGAAGCCTCGGGAATACCGTCCGCATCGAGCGTGAAGTTCTCGACCGATTCGGCGGCCATGATGCCGCTCTTCGAGGTCCACTCCATGCTGCCGTAGGGCAGGATCGGCACCTTGCGTTCGAGCGCGTCCGACTCGGTATCGGTCAGCGCCTTGAGCACGAAGCGCACCTCGCCCGGGCGCTCCACCCGCGCGCGCCATTCGACCCGCACCTCCTGCTTGGGGCCCACCTCGCGCAGCACGACCTGCTCGCCGTCGAGGTCGAGACCCTCCGCGGCGATCTCGATCTTGACCTGCTTCTTCTGGTTCAGGTCGTTGCGCACGATCGCGGTGATCGTCGTGCGGTCGCCCTGCGTGAAAAAGCGTGGCGTCTGCAGGCGCGCGATGACTTCCTTGCGCACCAGGATCGAGGACCGTCGCTGGCCCATGCGCCCAGCCATGTCCATGCCGCGCGCGGTCAGGCGCCACGTCGTCAGGTTGTCGGTCAACTCGGCGAGATCGACCTTCGCCTTGCCGTCGGGGCCGGTGACGACGGTCGGCCGCCATAACAGCGTGTCGGCGAACTTGGTGCGCACCTTCGCCTCGACGAAGGCGGTCGTAGTGTCTGCGGAGCCCGCGAGTCCGCGCGCCTTTGACATCTTGGGCGCGCCCATATCCATGGCGCCGTCCGACTTGGACTCCTCCATCTCCACTTCCTCGTCCATATCCGCTTGCCCCCAATCCCAGTACTGGACCGAAGACGTGGTCGCGACCTGGCTCCAGCGGCGGCGCACGAAGAACTTGCGGATGTCCTGCACCAACTCCGGCTGCAGCGCGTAGATCGCCTCGTCCACCGCCGCCAGTTCGACCTCGGCGGCGACCGGATTGCCCTCGCTGTCGCGCGTGGTGATCTCGAACGATGCGGGCGCGCCCGGCTTGTACTGCTTGCGGTCGGGCTTGATCTCGACGTCGAGGAAGCGGCTCGTCGGATCGATGACGATGTTCAGGTCGCGCCTAAAGGTCTTATTGCCGTGCAGGCTCACGATGCTGGCGAAGAAGTTGGGCAGCAGGCCCGGGTCGTCCAGCTTGACGCGTAGGGTCGCCGCGTGGCCGTTGAGCTTGATCACCTGACGGTGGTAGATGCGCGTCGCCTCCAGCGTGAAGAGCAGATACATGTCCTTCACCTCGGAGGTCACCAAGAACGTCGCGGTCTCGCCCGGCTTGTAGGACTCCTTGTCCGGCACGATGGAAATGCCGCGCCAGTTCATGGTGCCGCCGTCCCAATCACGCGCCGTCACCCAGACCCAGCGTTCGGCGGACGTCTGCCGCTTCTGCACGTCCCACGCCTCGGCGCGCAGCACGATGCTGCCGGGATCGAGGCCGGGCAACTCCACACGCACCGTCCCGTTGGCGCCCGTTCTGGCATCGACGGTGGTCAATTCGATTTCGCGGTACTTGCTCGTGAAACGGCTCCAGACCCGGCGCAGCGCCTTGACGCGTACCTTGCTCCCCGCAACCGGCCGCCCATCGTGATCGCGCACTGCTACTTCGGCCGCGACCTTGTCGTCGGGCATGTAGACGTAGCGATCGGTCTTGATGTTGACGGCGACGTTGGCGCGGTGCGCGACGACGCCGCCGACGCCCTGCTCGAGACGACGCGCGAGATCGGTCACCTTGGCGACGAGCGAGTAGGTCTGGTCGCGGTCCGCTCGTGGCACGTCGAACGAGACGGCCAGCCGGCCCTGCGCATCGGTCGTGCCGCTGCCCGTACGGACCGCGTCACCGTAGCCGTAGGAGCGGTGCGAGGCATCGCCGTACCACGCCTGCCACACCGGCTTGACGTACCAACTCGACCAGTGCTGGTTGCGGCGAATCTCCCACTGCACTTTGGCGTTGGCGACGGGGCTGCCGAAGAAGTAGCGCGCCTCGATGAGTCCCTCCAGCTTCTCGCCCATGATGTAGCGCGGCTTCGAAAAGTCGACCTTCACCTCGAACTCCGGCTTGCGGTACTCGTCCACGCGGAAGGTGAGCTGGTTGGCCCAACGGTTCCACTTGCCGGGCATCGAGCCGATCGGCTCCACGCGAATCGTGTAGTGGCCCAGCGGCGGCTCAAGCGCAAGTTCGAACGAGCCATGCGCGCTCCCGAAATCACCCAGCGTGAGATCCTCGCCGTGCACCGTGTTGTTTTTCGTGTCAGTAATCGTCGCGCGCAATTTCAGGCCGGGGTGCAACGCGAAGGCGCCGTCCTCGTCCACGCGGTGCAGCAGCTTGAACTGCACCTTCTGGCCCGGCCGGTAGATGGGCCGGTCGGTGGTGATGTAGACGCGCGACTCCGGCCGCACCGCACTCTGGGACTGGAGCGGCACGAAGCAGTACTCCTCGCCCACCTGCCCCACGAAGATGCCCGGCTCCGCCGTCCCGGTGAAGACCGCCACGCCGGAATCGTCCGTCGCGCGCTCCCTGGTGCCCGACGCGGTGATCCAGCGCACCTTCATGCCCGACACCGGCGCGCTGTCCCGCCGACCCTGCGCGAAGACGACCATCTCCCCCATCGCGCGTTTGGTGATCAGGCCGTACTTGTTGACCAGCACGGTCACGCGGAACGTAATGCCCTCCACCTTCGCCTCGACGAGGTAGACGCCCGACTCGGTAGCGGGCAGTTCGATCTTGTGGTTGGCCCAGCGGTCCTTGCGCTGCGAGAAGTGCGCGTCCCACGCCTTGACCTTGGTTCGATTCGCGGCACTCATCGCCGCGGCGGTGACGTTGAAGTTGCTGGCGCCAAGCCGTTCCAGCACGTCGGGATAGGCGACGCGGTCCATGCGCATATCGGCGCTCTCGATATTGCGCACGCTCACCTGGACATGCGGCCGCTGCCCTTCGGAAAACGACTGGCGCACCGTGAGACCGAAGTGCTTGTTCTGGATTCCCAGCACGCGCCCCGACGCCTGCTTTTTCAATTGCGCGGAGGGGGCATTGAGCGCCACGTAGCGAAGCAGCTCGACCGCCTTGGCGGTTTCGCGCATGCGCGCATGCACCTCGGCGCGTTGAAGGCGGGCGCGCCATGCCTGCTCCTGCTCGGGGTACTCCTTGATGATGCGCTCGTACCACTTGGCTGCGTCCGGATAACGCTTCGACCGATAAAGATGCAGTTGCCCCAGCCGCTCGTAGACCGTCATGCGCAGCTTGGTCTCGGGGTATTTCTCGAGCAGCAGCAGATAGGCCTGGTCGGCCTTGCGCCACGACTGGCGATTGCTGTTTTTCTGCGCGTACGCGAAGAGTTCATTCTCGCCCTGCGGCATGCCCTTGCCGTCCTGGGCGACGACGGTCATGACAGTGGCGAAAAGGACGACGAGGAGGGCAATCGAGCGGGAACGCATGAGGTAGTAGACGATAAGCCCGGGCGGGAGTTCGGGGCTGCCTGTATTCTCGATAAACGATGCTCGGACTCTCCTTCCGCACCAATCCCGAATGGGCGCAAGAGGCGCTTTCGGACGAAACCGCGCTGCTGCGCGACCACGCCCACCTGGAGCGCAAAGCGGCGCTGCAGGTGCTCACGCTCATCGGCCAGGTGCCGTGGGCGGTCGATGAACTCATGGACGTCGCCAAGGAGGAGATCGAGCACTTCGAACGGGTCTGCGCGGTGCTCAAGGAGCGCGGCGAGGAACTCGGGGGCGACCACGGCAACCCGTACGTGCGCCTGCTCTCCAAGGCGACTTCGAAATCGCTGCTCGATCGCATCCTGCGCATGGGCCTGATCGAGGCGCGCAGCTACGAGCGCTTCGACCTGCTTTCGCGGCACGCCAAGGGCCCGCTCGCCGATCTGTTTGGCGGCCTCAAGGACTCCGAGGCGGGCCACCACGCGTTCTTCATCAAGGTGGCGTACGAGAAGTGGCCGCGCGAAGAGGTGCAGGCGCGCTGGGAAGAACTCACGCGGGCCGAGGCCGAAATCGTGAAGTCGCTGCCTTGGGGGCCTCGAATCCACTGACCGACGAGGAACTGATGAGCGCGTACGTGGGCGGCGACAGCAGCGCGTTCGACGAACTGTTCCAACGCTACGCCGGCATGGTGATCGCTTTCATGCGCAAGGGCTACGTCGCGCAGGCGGACGCCGAGGATCTGACCCAGCAGGTCTTCTTACAGCTTCATCGCGCGCGCCGCGACTTCAAGCCGGGGGCGCTGCTACGTCCATGGCTCATGACCATCGCGCGCAACGTCAAGCACGACCACTGGCGCCGCGTGCTGCGCCGACCGCTGCCGCAGACGCTACTGGAGGATCCAGTCGGACGGCCGCTGGCGATGCCCGACACGGGAGAACTGCGTGACGCGCTCGAACGCGCCGTTGAAACGCTGCCCGAATCGATGCGCACCGTGATTCGCGCGTTCTGGTTCGAGGACAAGAGCCACACGGAAATCGCCGCCTCGCTCGGGATCTCGCGTGGGGCCGTAAAGGTCCGCGCCCACCGCGCCTACGCCAGACTGAGGCAAGTGCTCTCCGATTCCGGCGAGATTCGTAACCGAGACACCGGAAGCGACGTAGGGGAGTCATGATGGAGGTCCCGAACCAACTCCTCGAGCAGACACGGCAGGCGATCGCGGCCGAACAGGGCTGGCGCGCCAATCTGCGTGCGCTGCCCACCGGCGTGCGCACACTGCTGGCCATGGCGATCGTCGGCGCCACGGTCGGGGTCATCGGCCTAGGCATGCGCCGCGCCGATTGGGCCGCCTATCCGACCGGCCTCATGACCGTCAGCACGCTGCTGCTGGCGGGCGGTGCCGTGGCCGCGCTGGCGGCCTTCCTGCGCCCCATCCACCGCCGCGCGCCACGCGCTGTCTGGCTGGGTGCGGTAGCGGTCGCCGGCTTCGGCATCCCGGCGCTGCTCGCACTGCTGCCCGAGGCGCACGCGCTGGTCGAGTTGCACCCCGAATCGTTCGCCGGGGCGGGCGCCGACCTCGTGCCGCGCGCGCTCGCCTGCTTCCTCTTCGGCGCCGCGACGGCGCTGCCCGCTTTGGGGCTGCTGCTGCTGCTCGACCGTGCCGACCGCCGCACACCCGCACGCATGCTGATGGTGGCCGCACTCGCCGGACTGACCGCCAACCTGGTGCTGCTGATGCACTGCCCGCTCGTCACCCGCAGCCACCTGCTGCTCGGCCACGCGACGGTGCCGCTGCTGTTCGGTCTCATCGCACTAACGGCTGTTCAAAAACTTGAACACGCGCAGTCTGAAAATCCTTGACACGACCCGGCCTCGTTGAGGTTCTGCTTGCTCCCTCAATTCCGGACCTCTAGCATCCCATATAGGTAGTGGTACCTGCGCCCGTCCGGCGCAACAGAGGGAGGAAAGCAATGACGGCACCGAGGATTCTATTGGTCGCGCTCATGAGC
The DNA here is from genome assembly GCA_965369495.1 of uncultured bacterium. Lineage (GTDB taxonomy): Bacteria > Planctomycetota > PLA2 > PLA2 > PLA2 > JBCDBY01. Next base: position 13,513 of record CBDURV010000007.1, on the reverse strand, counting down.
GTGGCATTCGCAGGCGACGCGTTCGCCGGGACGCTTTACACGGTCCACGCAAAGACGAAGCGCCTCTACAGCATCGACACCGACTCCCTGGCTCTGACCGACATCGGCGCGCTCGGCGTCGATTTCGCCTTCGGTGGTCTCGCCTACGACTCCAATAGCGACACGCTCTACATGGTGGGCGGCTTCGGCAACCGCAACCTCTACACGGTGGATCGCACGACCGGCGCCGCGACCCTCGTGGGCAGCCATGGCGTCCGCTTGCTATTCGGCCTCGCCTACGACACGACCAACGACATCCTCTACGGCGGGCAGTTCGACGGCGGCGTCGGGGACGGGCTCTATCAGCTCAACACGAGCACGGGTGCAGCTAACCTGGTCGGAAGTACCGGCATCGGCACTCTCGGTGGACTCGGCTATGACTCGACCCGCGACCAGTTGGTGGGAGTAGAAGACGGCGAAGGTGATCTGTACGAAATCAACCGCGCGGACGCGACATCCACGTTCCTCTTCAATGGCCCCCGCACCGGCGACACGGGACTCACCTACGACTCGGACGCCGATCTGTTCTGGAATCTCGACTACAGCGCGGATCTCCGCTCCTACGACCCAACCAGCGGATTCGCGGACACGCTCCATACGAACATCGGAAGCACCACCTGGGACGGTCTCGCATTCGTCTCGTCCAACCCGGTTCCCGAGCCCTCCTCGTTCGCGCTCTTCGCGTTCGGCGCGCTGGGTATCGCCTGGTACCGGCGCAGGCGCTCGCACTAGCCGCCGAGCAGTTTGAGCGCGGCCGCGAGTTGGCTGTCGGTCTGCCCCGTCCAGTCGGTGGGTTGACGCGTAACGACCTTGTCGGGCTCGATGCTGTTGCCCATGAAGAGCTTTCCATCCGGGCGGAACGACGCCATGGTCGACATCCAGAGGTGGATCTTCGTGTGCTTGAGCTCGAGCAGGACCGGGCCGCCATCGCTGCCGCCGGTCGGTTCGCCGAGAATGGTCACGCCCGCAAGCCCCTTCATGGCTGCCGCCATGACCTCGGCCGCGTTGCGCGTGCCGCCGTCTACCAGCACGACCACCGGCCGACCGTAGACTTCCTCCTCCCCGCGCCCCACCACCATCACGTGCCAGCCGCTGAACTTGCCACTCGGCGGGGTCCACTCAGGCTCGAAGCGCATCATCATCTGGCGCGCCACGATCTCGCGCCGCGTGTCGCCCCAGCCCGACCAGTCGACCGGATGCAGTCCGAATTCCTCAAGGTAGCCGTCTGGGTCATCGCGGCCGACGGAGTTGGCGATGCGGTAGCGGGCGATGTTGACCACGCGCGGCTTGGCGTCGGCCGGTAGCAGACGCGGCAGCACGAGGCGCAGCAGTTCGCGGTTGGTCGAGCTGTTGCCGCGCAAGTCGAGCACGAGCGCGCGCGATTTTTCGAGCTCGGGCAAGACCGGCTCCACCTGGCGGCGGAAGGACGCTTCGCTCTCCATGTGCGGCAGCGGCAGATAGGCGACGCCACCCTCCAGCACGCGGATCTTCGTGGACACGGGCAGCGGCAGTTCGACCGGCGCTTTCAGCAGAACCGCCTCGTAGCGCACGCGCACCTCGTGGTCTTCGCTTTCGAGCGTGATCCAGACGACGCCCTTTTTCTTGAGGTCCGCCTCCTTGCGGATCGCGTCGAACTTGGCGATCAGCGCGGCGCCGGCGTGGCGCTGGTAGCCGACCGTGCCGTCGGGCATGAACGGGCGCAGGCCGCGCAGCCAGTCGGCGGGCTTGCGGCTGTCCATGGCGGCGACGTAGGGCGCGAGCGGATTGAGCAGGCGCTTGCCGTCGGTTTCGATGGCGACGAAGCGCTTGCCGACCGGGCGCATGGTGAAGGGCAGCCAGCCGCCGGGAAGCGCCGCAAGCAGGCCCGACACGCGCGTGTTCGGGTCATTGAATTTGGCCAGCACGCGGGCGATGGTGCGGCTGAGGTGGCCGACCGTGACCGACTCGGTGCCCTCCGGGAGTGCCAGTGACCGGAAATCCAGCGTCGGAAGCTGCGCCTTGCCGCGGTCGAGATAGGCGAAACGCTCGCGCAGCGCGGTTTCGACCTGCTTGAGGTCCTCCTGCGCTTCGGCGCGCGTGATCTTGCGGTCAATGCGCGGCGGTTCGATCGACTTGCCGAACCCCTGCCGCGCCCAGAAGACCTTGCGATAGTTGGCGCGCGTCATGGGCGCCTTTTCGATCACGATGCGCTCGCCCGTCTGCTCGCGCTTCAGGATCAGCGAGACGGGCCCCGACTGCTTGCGACCGCGCACGGCGGTGAGTACCTCGGACAGCTTGAGCGAGAAGGTCGCGGCGGCGCGCTTCTTGTAGCGCTCGCGGCAGAACTTGATCAGCTCGGAACTCTTGTAGCCGTCGACGGAGAGCAGCAGGTAGGGGCGCCCCTTGTAGAGCACGCGAATGCTGCCGTCCTCGTATTCGACGCGCTGGAAGGGCGAGAGTTTGTCGGCCAGCGCGGGAGCGGCCGCGAGGGCGAGGAGCAGGCAGACGCGAAAATGCACGGGTAGGATCATGCCATGCCTAAGACGATTTGGATCCTGCTGCTCTTGCTGGTCGGATGCGGCGCGCAGGAGCCCGTTCGCGAGAAGACGGACGCCCCCAAGCCGATCTTCCTCTGGGAAGCGAAACACGAAACCGGCACGGCGTATCTCTTCGGCACGATCCACCTGCCCGATCCGCGCGTGCTGGCGCTGCCGCGCGCGGTCGACGAGGCGTTCACGGCGTCCGACATCGTGCTGACGGAACTCGAACTGACGCCGGCGGCGCAGGTCAAGATGCTGCAGATGATGATGCTGCCGAAGGGCGAGTCGCTCACCAAGCTGCTCCCCAAGGAGACACAAGCCCGACTCGCCAAGCGTGGCCTGCCCATGGCGGCCGTGGACAAGTACAAGGTCTGGGGACTGATGGCCAGCCTGATCATGCTGCACGGACGAGAGTACTTCGGCGGCGGACGCCAGGCCATCGATGCGGTGCTTCCGGCCCGAGCCAAACGGGAAGGCAAGCAGGTGGGCGCGCTTGAGATCCCCGAAGAGCAGATCGGGGTCTTTGAAAAGCTGACGACCGAAGAGCAGATCCGCATGCTCGACGACACGTTGACACTCATCGAGAAGGACGTCGAAGCCGGTACCAACTCACTGGGAGAGATGCTGGACCTCTACCTCGCCGGGGATCTCGACGCGATGGTCAATTTCCAGGCGCTCAACGGGCGCGATCCGACCGAGGCGGACAAGAAGTTCATGAAGTGGATCCTCGACGACCGCAACGTGCACATGGCCGATCGCCTCGCCGATCGCATGAAGAAGGCGCCCGGCAAGGTCTGGTTCGTCGCCGTCGGCGCGGCCCACTACGCAGGGCCGATGGGCGTCAACAAGCTACTCGCGAAGAAGGGCTTCAAGGTGCGGCGCATGACGCGCGACGACAAGATCAAGAAGCGGGAGCCGGAGGCGGCCGGCGCGAAGTAAGGCGGTCGACCACTACCGCGCCGATCGAGTCGCCCACCACGTTGGTGCTGGTGCGGAACATGTCGAGGAAGGCGTCGATGGCGAAGAGCATGCCGATGTACTTCACGTCGAGGCCGACCGCGTTGGCCACGAGCACCATCGTGATCAGCCCCGCGTCGGGAATGGCCGCCGCGCCGACCGACGCGAGCACGGCGGTCAGGAAGATCACGCCAGTGAGCACCGGCGACAGTTCAATCATGGCGCCCGGCATGCCGCCGTAGAGCTGGATCAGGAAGATGATCGCGACGCCCTCGTAGAGCGCGGTGCCGTCCATGTTGAGGGTGGCGCCGATGGGAATCACGAAGTCGGTCACCCGCTTGGGCACCTTGAGGTTGTTCTCCAGACAGTCCAGCGTGACCGGCAGCGTCGCCGCGCTCGACCGCGTCGCGAAGGCGACCGCCCACGCACGACGAATGCCCCGCGCGAAATCGGTCACCTTGCGCCGCCCCACCGTGCGCAGGATCACGAGCAACACGACGTTGTGCGCGGCGATCGCGATGATCACCGTCACCACGAACCAGAAGAGCGCCTTGAACGCGTCCACCCCCTGCTTCGCGGCCAGTGCGACGATCAGGCAGAAGATGAAGAGCGGGGCGAGCCGCATGATCCAGCCGGTGATCATCATGATCGCGGCGTTGGCGCTGGTGATCACGTCGATCATCGGGCGCGCCTGTTCCTTCAGCAGGATCAGCGCGATGCCCAGCAGGATCGCGAAGAAGATGATGCCCAAGCTGTTGCTGGTGGTGAGCGCGAGGAAGGGGTTGGAGATGACCTGCTTGATGTTGGCCTTGATCAGCTCGCCCGGTGTCTTGCCGCGCGCCGCCTCGATCGTCTCCTCCTTGCCGGCGAACTCGTTCTCGATCTGTTTTTCGTGTTCGGGCCACTTGGCGCGCAGTTCGTCGCGCGGCCCCTGCATGCCGGGCTGCAGCGTGAGCACGAAGAAGAGGCCGATTCCGACCGCGATCGACGTCGTCGCGAAGTAGTAGACGAACGTGCGCCAGCCGATGTCCCACAGCGCCCCCTCGTTGGGCAGGCTGGTGATGCCGGCGAGAATCGAGAAGAAAATCAGCGGCGCGACCAGCATCTTGAGTGCGCCGATAAAGATCGTGGTGCCGATCAGGTCGCAGACCCAGACGAAGTTCTCCGCGGCGGCGCTCTCGACATCGGCCAGACCGAGTCCGATGAGCGCGCCCCCGATCATGGCGGCGAAGATCCAGTGATGTTGCTTCACGATTGGCCGGACAGGATAGCGTTCTTTCCCATGCGCCGCCGATACAATCCGGCGCCGTGCGCGCCGTTGCCCTGCTCCTGCTCTCCTCCCTCGCGTTGGCGCATCCCGCCGATGAGGCGACGCTCTGGGTGGACATCTACGTGCATACGCGCGGCGTCGAGATGGTCGTGGGCATCCGCGCCGATCTCGCCGCACCCTGGCTGCACGGCACGATGATGCCCGAGGAACTCGTCGACGACATCACGCCCGAGGAGTCGCAGCGCGCACGCGACGCGCTCACGGCCTATTTCGGCAAGCACAACGCGCTGCTCATCGACGATCAGCGCGTCGTGCCGATCTGCGAACGCATCGAAACCCCGGAGGACGCGCGCGGGCGCATGTTGATCGACTATCTCGCGTTTCGGCTCGTGTATCCCCACAGCTCCCCGCAGAAGGGGGGCTGGCCGCGCAAAGTGAGCATCATCTGGGAAGACTTCGAGATGGCGAAGTTCATGGACGAGCCGACCATTCCGGGCACGTTTCGCGTGGGCCCCCAGGTGGAGACGCTCGCGCTGGGCCCGGACGATCCCAAGTGGACCTGGGCCTATCCCGACGTGGAGCTGCCCCAGCAGAAAGCACTTGAGTCCATCGCGGCGAACAGTCGCCATGTGCCGGTGCCGTGGGCGGCGCACATCGTGCTCGGGTCGGCGGCCTGCCTCGGATTTTTCGGGCTGCTGCGCGCGCGTGCATCCGGTGGCGCCTGGCTGCTCGTGCTGCTGCTGCTGGGCGGTTCGGCGGCGGCGTTGCCGTGGAAGGCGCGCGTCTATCCGCCCGTCATCAGCGAGTTGCAGGCGCGCACCGTCTTCGAGGCGTTGCACCAGAACATCTACGCCGCCTTCGAGGGTGTCACCGAGAGCGACATCTACGACCTGTTGGCGATCAGCGTCGAACCCGAACTCATCGACCGCCTCTACCTGCAGGTGCTCCAGGGTCTGGTCATGAGCGACCAGGGCGGCGCGATTGCCGAGGTGGGCAAGATCGAACGGCGCGGCAGCGAAATCGAGTTCCCCGCGCCCGGCGAGTTCCGCGTGCGCTGGCGCTGGCGCGTCTACGCCCACGTCACGCACTGGGGCCACACGCACGCGCGCATCAACGAGTATGTCGCCAACTTCGTGGTGCATGCGCGCGGGTCGCACTGGCGCATCGCCGACTACGAAGTGCTGGAAGCGGAGCGCATTCCAACCCTCGATGAAGAGGTGCCTCCGAGATGAGATACGCCGTCGCCATCCTGCTCGCGCTCGTCGCATGCCACGACGATCCGTCGGTCACCGCACCCGGGCGCGATGACCCGCCGGTCGTCTACACGACCTTCTACCCCACCACCTATTTCGTCGAGCGCATCGCGGGCGATCTCGTGACGGTCGTCTGCCCACTCCCGCAAGACGCGGACCCGATCTTCTGGGTGCCCGATGCCGACACGATCCGCGCCTATCAGAGCGCCGACCTGATCGTACTCAACGGCGCGGAACTCGAGAGGTGGACGGCGACGGTCAGCCTGCCGGAGCGAACCATCGTGAGCACGGCGGCCGGCTTTCGCGACGAGTGGATCACGATCACCGAGTCCGCTTCGCACGCGCACGGTCCCGGGGCCGCCCACAGCTCCGCCGGCACGCATGGGCACGCCGGTACGGACGGGCACACCTGGATGGATCCGGTGCTGGCCCAGCGGCAGGCGGCGGCGATTCGCGACGCGCTGATCCGCCTGCGGCCGGAGTCACGCGCGGCGTTCGAACAGGGCTACGAGGCGCTCGCCCGCGACCTGCAGGCGCTGCACGAGCAATTCAAGGCGCTGCCGGTGGGCAAGCAGGATGTGCTCCTTTGCAGCCACCCCGCCTGGAACTATCCGGCCCAGCGCTATGGCTGGCGGCTCGTGACGTTCGCGGCCGACCAGGCGGGCCTGGAGAGTCTGAAGGGCAAGGTCGCACTCTGGGAGGGCGAACCCGACGCGGCGGCGGCGAAGCGGCTGACCGCGCCCTCGATCGTCTTCGATCCCTGCGAGGTGCCGGGCGCAGAAGACTATCTCGCGCGCATGCGCGCCAATCTCGCTCGACTCAAGGCTGCTCTGGAAGGGTAGACTCGTGGCCATGCGCAAATGGCCTTGGCTCCTGATCGGAACGGTTCTCTTCGCGGCGTGCGGCAAGGACGACGGTGGCGGCACCGCGGCCAACAACGAACCCGCCGTGCCCAAGGAGGATCCCGCCGTGGTTGCGCAGCGCAAGGCGGATGCCAAGCAGAAGCGCGAGGAAGCGGCCGCCAAGAAGAAAGAGGCGCGCGCCAAGGCGAAGCTGGAAATCGCGAAATTGGAAACCCAGCTCGCGGAAATGGAGAAGCGGCACAAGGAGGAGAGCGCCCAGCTCCCCGACCAGACCGATCTGCGCGGTCGCCTGCGCGGCATGATCGGCGACGCGCGCGTTGCGCGCAGCAGATACGAGGCCCAAAAGCGCCGCTTCGACGAACTCGAAAAGGTCGTCGCCGGTTCCGCCACCGCGGAGATCAAGACGCTCAACAAGCAGCTGGCGGCCAAGGAGAAGACCTACTGGGACGTGATGTCCGGCGCCAAGGAAGCGCGCGCCAACGAGCGGCTCGGCATCGTGGAGGAGACGGAGGTGCAGAAGGAGATTCGCATCCTGCGCGCCGCCAAGAAGACCTGGTTCGAGATGACGCGCGATACGCGGCGCGGAACCAAGAGCGCCAGTGCCGGCGAGTCATCGAAGTACAAGAGCTGGCTCGACGGCGACGCGCTGCGCAAGTCCGTCGTGGCCAAGGCGCTGCCCGACGGCAAGACGACCGATAGCTTCAACTTCGCCAACCTCGATTTCTTCGTGATGATGGAGCTTCTCGAAGACACGCTCGATCGCAAGAACGTCGCCGCGGAGCGCAAGGAGCTGTCGGCGGCCGACAAGGTCTTGGCGGGGCTCGAAAAGGAGCTGGACGCGCTGCGCCAGACGATCGACGCCAAGATGACGGCGGGCGGCGGCGACATGGAGGAGTTCACCGCGATCGCGGCCACCATCAAGACCGAGAAGAAAGACGCCGAAGCCCTCGAACGCCAGATGGAACAGATGCGTGCGGTCTACAACGAGATCGATGACGTGCGCGATCGCCACTCCGCCGACGAAGAGAAGCTCGACAACCAGATCACCGCCCTAAAAAAGAAGCTTCGCTAACTCTCCAAGAGAGCTCTGGTCCGGCCGTTAGACTCTTTGGGGCAACGGGTTACGACGGTCGATTGCACTTCCCGATGTGCACATCGGAATATCCGATACGCGCAGTGCCGCTCTTCGACTAGTCGCCGTTCTTGTGGTCGATGACCTTCTTGGCTTCGGCGAAGACCGACTCGTAGAGCTTGGCGGTCGGGCGCTTGATGTAGAGCGCGCTCAACGCACGCACGACACGCGCCTCGAGGTTGCTGGTCGGCTTCGTCTCACGCGCCATGATCACCAGACCGGCCACCTCGCCGCGCATCCACAGGCTTCCGTCGCCGCGCTTGACGCTGATGATCTCGGCGCTGGGCGCCCCCTTGATCAGCGGCAGCGCCAGCTTCTTGGTCTTCGCCGCACTCGGCTCCAGCGCCTTGAGCGCTTCCGCCTGGTCTTTCGACCAGGTACCCGGATTGTCCGGGTCCGCGACGAAGAGCGAGTAGCTGGAGCGCCCGCCGGCCTCGTCTTCGTCGCCCGTCGCCGCGGTGTACCCGATCAGGCAACCCTTCGCGCGCGATCGGCGCCCGCCCGGCATCGCCTCAGCGAAGTTGCGATCCGCACCCGGGTTGACGGCCAGATAGACCTCGCCGAACGTCACGCCGGCGGGGCTGAGGAACTCGAGAATCGAATCGGGGTCGGGCGGATCGTCAAGCTTGAGCTTGGCCAGAATCTCGGGCTGAAAGAAGATCTCGCGCGGCGGCTGGCGGTAGAGCAATCCGCGAATCGCGCGCGGTCCCGCCTTGCGGTCGAGACGATTGAGAATGTCGAGTCCATCCTGATAGCCGGTGTTGGACAGGATCACGCGGAAGGGGCGCTTGTCGTCCGGCTGATACCGGTTCCAGTAGCGCTGCGGTGAGTCCAGTTCGACTTGCGGCCGGCGCGTCAGGTGCGGTCGCGCGCCACTCGTCGCCGTCCGCACGGCGACCAATTCCGCCGTCCCCTCCGCCGTCAGGAACTCGACGGTGGAAATGTCCTTCTCGGCCGCGGAGAGACCTCCCGTGCGGAGCGACGCCCGGCGCGCGCCACCGAGCACCACATAGAAGTTCTGGTGATGCAGCGCGTGCATCAACTCGTGGATGAGAATCGACTCGAGCTGGTTGAGCCACTCTTCCTTCCACTTCCTGGGCGGGTCCTTCTTCTTGCGGGCGTATTGGCCGATCACCCACGGCACGATCGTGATCGTGTTGTTGATGATGTCGTAGAACGCGAGGCCGCTGCGCGCGTTGTGGCCCGCGACGCCCGGCAACTTGATGCGCTTCTCCCACACCCCGCGCGACTGGACCAGCACCGGCACGGAACGGCGGTACTTGATCCGCGTCCACGCCTGGATGCGGTCGCGCACTTTGCGCGCCTCCTCCTGGCATGTCTTACGGTCGAGCGCTTGCCCGGCCGTGAGCATCCGGTTGTCGGGGCCATCCTGGGCAACCGCGGGCAGAGTGACGGGAAGAGCGGGGAGAAGGACGAGAAGCAGGGCAAATCTGCGCATAGCTCCGCAGATTCTACAGTCCACGATCAAGAGCGTGCCCGCGCTTTTGCCTGAAACGCTCAAGGGCCGTCCCGCGACGCCCGTGTCGGTGCGCGCAGGCGAGGCCGATCCGGTTACGACCTAGTTTCCCGGTCCTCATCAAAGTAATCGAGCTGGTCCAGCGGCACGACGAGCGACGAGATGATGTTGAGCAGATGCGCCGTGACGCGCTTGAAGTAGCGGTAGCAGAGCGCGGTGGCGGCCGGCTGCGTTGTGCCCGGATCCTTGCTCAGCAGCCGCTCGACCTGCCTGTCGAACTCGTCCTGGAGGGCGTCGGCGGCGTGAAGGAACTCCTTCGCCTTGTCCTCCTTCTGCGAGCGGTAGATTCGGATCGCGGCCTCGAGCAGCTCCGAAACACGCCGTTTGTTCCGTACCAGGTCTTCGAAGTACTCGTCGTCCCTCGACTTCTGGGTGATGACGGCGATGTCGAACAGGTTCTTGGAGTAGTCGCCGATGCGCTCGGCATCCTTGACGATGCTCATCAGCACGAGGCAGGTCGGAAGCTGGGAGGTGCCGTAGACCGAGCCGTGCACGACGGCCTGCCGCCGCACCTTGCGCTCGAGGTCATTGATGCGCTTGTCGGTCGCGAAGAGATCCTCGCGAATGATCTCGGGGTCGGCGCCGCCGAGGAACGCGTTGGCCGCCGCATCGAAAATGTGACGCCCCTCGCTCAGCATGTCGCCCACGCGGGCGCGCATCTCTTCCAGCCCTTCCACGCTGTCGATCGGTTTGAACCACTTGAACATCACTACCCCCGGAATATCAGCACGCCCAGCAGTGGGATGATGACGAATACGGTTACTACGTATAAAAGCACATACATGCGGTTGCGCACCGCCAGGTTTCCGAGCGCCTCGGCCATACGCACCGGAATGCGCCGCAGGGGCGGGAACGGGTAAACCATCAGGATACCCGTCACATTGAAGAGAAGGTGCACGAGGGCGATCGTCAGGCCGCCCGATTTTTCGGCCGCCAGCGCGGCCAGCAGAGCCGTCACCGTGGTGCCGATATTGGCGCCCAACGTGATTGGAAACGCCACTTCGAGGCTGAGCACGCCGGCCCCGATCAGCGGAATCAGCAGCGATGTCGTAATGCTGCTCGACTGCACCGAGACGGTAATGATGACGCCGACCACCATGCCGATGATCCCACTCCTGCCGAGCGCGCGATTGAGCGCCTGCTCCAAGCGCCCGGCGAGCAGGCCGCGCATGGTCTTGGTGATCACGTAGAGCGACAGGATGATGAAAACGAGGCCGATCGTCAGCGCGACCGCGGCCGCCCACCAGCCTTCGAGCCCGATAGCCTGGATGCCCCCAGTGAAGAACTTGGTGATCCCTCCGATGAAGACCTTGATCGGGCTCTTGTAGGCGACGCCCCCGCCCCCCGAAAGCACGTTCGTGAGCGCCTCGGCCGACTTTTGCAGGAATCCCGTCGCCAACTCGATCGGCAGCAGCACAGCCACCGTCATCAAGTTGAAAAAGTCGTGCATCGTCGCGCCGGCAAACGCGCGTCTGAATTCAGCGCTGCGCGTGATGTGGCCCAGCGAGACGAGCGTGTTGGTCACCGACGTCCCGATGTTGGCGCCCATGATCACCGGCACCGCGACGCCGACGCTCAGCGAGCCGTCGCCCACCAGCGCCACGACGACGGAGGTCGTAACCGACGACGACTGCACCAGCACGGTGGCGAGAATGCCGACCGCCAGACCCGCGAACGGGTTCGCCAGCCCCTCGAACAGGGATTTGGCGGTGTCCTTCCCGACCATCTTGAAGGACGCGCCGAGTAGCTTGATCCCGACCAGAAAGACGATCAGGAAGCCAATGACACCGATAACCCGCAGCCACCGCTGCGCCTTGTCGTTGTTGTCGCCGCTTAAAGGCTCCATGAGGAGCCGGAAAAGTAACCGGCTCCACGGACCGGGGCAATCGCTGGATTGCTAACCCATCAAAAAGATTCCGAGCTTCTTCTCGACCGCCTCCAATGCGCCTTCGTGGTCGGGGCGCAGGAACTCCGCAGCCACCCACCAGAGCCCGTTTTTGCCCTTCTCCATGTCGAAGCACGCCTCGCCCACGGCAATCGCCGCATCGGGCTTGTCGGGCGCCTTTTCCAGCGCCATGATGGCCAGACGGATGCGGCCGTTCTCGAGCGTCTCCTCGTCGCGCTCGCGGAAAAAGAACTCCTGGCGCGGCTTGCCCGCAGGCCGGTTCTTGATTTCGAACTGGGCCACTTCGGTGCCGTAGAGCGCCTCCATGAGCTCGAAGACGTGGCGGTTGAGTTGGTGCTGCGCGTTGGTGCGCTCGAAACGCAGCTTGCGAAACTCGCGCTGTAGCCGCTTGAAGGTGCCGAGCGGCGTGCTCTCGAACTTGCCGATCTCCTTCGGCACCTTGTAGGTGAACGTCGGCGGCGGCACCTTGCGCGGGTTTTGGCGCAGCGCCCCACTCGGCTCCAGGAACGCGATGCGCGCGATGCGCCAGGCGCTGTCCTTCGCGATGCGCAGGGTCAGGATCGCGCGGTCGCTCTTGGGGCGCCCCAGCGAGTCGGTCCACGAGCGCCGCACGATGGCGCGCGTCTCGCCCGCCTCGTTCTTATCCATCTTCACATACTGGCAGCGCAGGTCGTTGACCGCCTCGATATCCGCGGCGTAGGCCTTTTTCTGCAGCTCCACGAGGGCCGGGACATAGGTCCGCCCGAGGATGTCGAGATGCGCCTGCTTGAACAGAGCGGTGAAACGGGCGGCGACCTGGAACTCCTCCACCTGCAGATCGGCCCAGGATCGACCAAGGCTCTCCGGGGTCTTTCGATCGATCTTGGTGGTATTGAGCAGCACCTCGAACTGGCCCAGAGTGGCGCCGCGGGGAACGAGGATCCCGCCGGCGAGAGCCAACGGGGCGGAAAGGAGGAGAACGATGAGAATTCGCATGGGCAGCGCAGGATATTCGGCGCTCTCCGTCATGAAATCGTCTCCATGCGGCGAGATCCGCTGCTCGTGGTAGGTTTCAGCTTGGGTTCCGTAGCGGAGAGTATCGCTGGCGACCGGTAAGCGCGCCCCAAGGGGCACGGATACCTCGCCTGCTGGGCTTCCTGCGGGACCCTCTTTTTTTGGCCCAGATTCGGCCAGAAAATTCGTTTCGGCCGGAAAGTTCGGCTGGCCCGAAATCCGCCCGGCCCCGCGCGTATTACCCAGCGTGGGCGGGCCCATGTACCGACTCCCCTCCAAATCGTGCTCGCGGACGACACATTCGAGGACTACTACAGGCAGCACCGTGCGGGGCTGCTGCGGTTCGTCGTGTCCCGTGTGCGCGACCGCACGAGCGCCCACGATCTGGTCCAGGAGGTCTACACGAAGGCCTACCGCCATCGCGAGCGCTATGACACGACCCGCTCCTTCAAGGCGTGGATCTACACAATCGCCCGCAACTCCTGCGTCGATCATCTGCGGCGCCGGGTGCGCGACCCGCTTTCCGCGGTCGCAGCGAACGCACCCGTCTCCCCGCCCGATCTCGACACGATCGCCGAGCCCCGGCCGCTCGACCCCGCCTTTGCCGCGGAGAAGAAGGACCTGATCGTGGCCGTGCGGAAAGAACTCCAGCGCCTGCCCGAGCAGCGTCGTGCCGCGGTCGAAATGAAAGTCGTCGATGGGCTGACCTATCGCGAGACCTCCGAAGCGCTGGGCGTGCCGCTGGGCACCGTCGCCTTCTGGGTGCGCGAATCCCTCGACACGATTGCCGAACGGCTGAGGCACCTGAAGTGAAGCGCGACAGGCTGGTCGACTTCCTGCTGGGCGAGCTGCCCGAGGAACAGGCGCAGGCAGTCGCGCGCGAGATGGATTCCGATCCGGCCGCCGCGGCAGAGCGCGATCGTTACCGCGAAGCGATCACCCTGCTGCGTCACGCGGCGAGTGACGCGACGTGGGAGCCCAAGCGCACAAGCGGCCGTGTGCTTGCGTTGCGTGTCGCAGTGGCGGCGGCAGCCGTGCTCGTCG